>CAZNYK010000021.1:36316-40702 GCA_964577215.1 uncultured Saprospiraceae bacterium | reverse complement strand
CCCCTTTCAAAAGGCAGTGCGGGTGGAGGGACTCGAACCCCCATGCCTTGCGGCGCCAGATCCTAAGTCTGGTACGTCTACCAATTTCGCCACACCCGCAGAAAAAAGTTGAAGTAGTTCAGGAAGCGTTCTGCCCAAAACAACCGTTTTTTAAAAAGCGTTGCAAAGGTATTACCTTTTTGTGAAAAAACAGGCCTGTTTCCCTCTGCAAAACTAAGTGAGTTAAAAATGTATTAACTTTGTGAATTCAGTGCTTTGCGCCAGATTCCCCCTATCTCCGCCGGCACGCCGAAAAAATCGTTTGCCATGACTGCCGCAGCAATTCCGTCGCCGGATGACAAGGTCATTCACAATGCGTATCGCAAACTTCTGCGAACCATAAAGAACCCCATTGACGCAACCGACCGCAAGTTGATAAGGGATGCTTACGAGATGGCAGTGGCAGCGCACCAGGGGCAAACGCGCAAATCCGGCGAGCCTTATATCCTGCACCCCTTGGCCGTGGCTACCATTTGCACTGAAGAGATAGGCCTCGGCCCTACGGCCGTGGCTGCCGCTTTGCTGCACGACGTAGTGGAAGATACCCAAGTGACTTATGAGGAGATAAGGAAAAAATTCGGCGCTCACATCGCCCGGATGGTAGACGGCCTCACCAAATTGGACAGCGCCTACAATGCGGAAAGCCCGCAAGCTGAAAACTTCCGCAAGGTGTTGGGTACCCTCGTTGAGGATGTAAGGGTAGTGCTCATTAAAATGGCCGATCGCCTTCACAACATGCGCACGCTGGGGGCCATGAACCGGCAAAAACAACTCAAAGTGGCGGCTGAAACAAGCTATCTCTATGCCCCATTAGCCCACCGCCTCGGATTGTATGCCATGAAAACCGAGTTCCTCGATCTGTGCATGAAAATAACGGAGCCGGAATCCTATCACGATATTGCACGGAAACTGGCGGATACCAAGCGGGAGCGCAATCGCTACATCAACGAGTTTATAAAGCCGCTCGCTCCGCATTTGGACGAGTTGGGCTTTCCTTATAAAATTTACGGCCGGCCGAAGTCCATTTACTCAATCTGGAACAAGATACAGACCAAGCATGTGCCATTTGAAGAAATCTACGACCTTTTCGCTGTTCGCGTCGTATTGGATGTACCCCCTGAAAGAGAAAAGATGGCCTGCTGGGCCGTGTATTCCACTATTACCGATGTGTACAGGGCTATGACCCAAAGGCTTAAAGACTGGATCACGGTGCCCAAGTCCAACGGGTATGAATCACTTCATGCTACGGTGATTGGCCCTCAGGGCAAGTTTGTGGAAGTGCAGATACGAAGCACGCGGATGGACGATATCGCTGAGCGGGGCTTCGCCGCGCATTGGAAGTACAAAGGCGTAAGCAACCAGCCGGATGTTTTCGAGCAATGGCTGGATAGCGTGCGCGAAATCATGGAAGACCCGGAGAGCAACGCTGTTGAGTTTCTCGACAACTTCAAAGACAACAACCTCTTCCAGGAAGAGGTATTCGTGTACACTCCAAAGGGTGAACTCAAGATATTGCCTACGGGCTCTACGGCCCTGGATTTCGCTTTTTCCATCCATACCGATGTCGGTTATCATTGCACCGCCGTAAAAGTCAACAACAAACTGGTGCCTATGGGCTATAAACTCCAAAATGGCGACCAGATAAATATCATCACCAATAAAAGCCAGAAGCCCAGCGAGGATTGGCTCAAAATAGTGGTGACCGGGAAGGCCCGTGCCAAGATCAAGTCGGCCATGAAAGAGGAGCGCCGAAAAATGGGCGAATACGGCCGGGAAGCGCTCCAACGCAAGTTGCGCAATCTCAAGCTGGAACTCAACGATGAAATAGCCGACAAACTGGCCCGGCATTTTGACTTCAGCTCTCACGTAGATTTGTACTTCGCTCTGTTTACCGGCGAACTCACCGTGGAAAAGATATTCAAGGAGTTCCGCGTAGAAGGCAACACGATTGCGGAAACCGCTGTAAAACCGGAGGACATCCGGCCCGGCGAACCCGGCCCTGCCAAGCTCTTAGAGAAGAAAAGGGATATGAGCAAGGCCCGCTTGGCCATCAACGGAGAGCCGGCGGAGCGGTACAGCTATTCCTTGGCCACTTGCTGCAATCCTGTACAAGGCGACGATATCTTCGCCTATGTGACTGCCAATGCCACCCTCAAGATACATCGCACCACCTGCCCAAATGCCGACCACCTCATGGCCAACTACGGCTACCGGATCATGAAGGCAGAGTGGATACACACACCGGGCACTACTTTCGTGGCAGACCTTAAAATCACAGGCATCGATGACGGCCCCGGCGTTATCGAGCGGCTCACCCATGCCATTTCATCCGATCTCAACCTCAATATCCGCACATTCACCATTGCCGGCGATCAGGGATACTTTGAAGGCCGGGTAAGTTTGGTGGTACAAAACACCGACCAACTCAATATCGCCATCCGGCGCCTGCTCAAACTGCCCAACGTGTCAACCGTTGAGCGGGTAGTGTAGTTATATAGCCATGACTACTACGCCGCGAACGATAGACGATATCATCAAGGAGGTGAAAAACATCTTCTCCTCTCACCTCGAAAATGGAGGCTTTCGAAAAACCCCCGAGCGATTCGCCATTTTGGAGGAAATATACCGCCGAAACGATCATTTCGACGCGGAAGCCCTCTACATTCACATGAAAAACCAGAACTACCGCGTGAGCCGGGCTACAGTCTATAACACGCTGGAGCTTCTGGTGAGCTGCGATCTGGTGAAGAAACACCAGTTTGGAAAAAATTTAGCCCAGTTTGAAAAATCATACGGCTTCAAACAACACGACCACCTCATTTGTGTTGATTGCGGGAAAGTGCTCGAATTCTGCGATCCCCGTATCCAGCAGATCAAAACAATGATGGGTGAACTGCTCAAGTTCAAAGTGACCCATCACTCGCTCAACCTCTACGGCCAATGCAACGGGGCGTGTCCGCGTACTTCCGGTAAAGGAGAGGGCAATTCAAAAGCGTGAGTTGGTTTTTATTCTTACCTTTGAGGGTAATTACCTGCATAAATCATGACTGTAGATGTACTCTTGGGTCTCCAGTGGGGAGATGAAGGAAAAGGGAAAGTGGTGGACTATTTAGCGCCCAGGTATGACGTGGTGGCGCGTTTCCAGGGCGGGCCCAATGCCGGGCACACGCTCGTGTTCGGGGGGCGCAAATACGTGTTGCACACTATCCCTTCCGGGATTTTCCGCGAAAACATCATCAATCTTATCGGAAACGGCGTGGTCATCGACCCTATTGTATTTGCCAAAGAAATTGAAAACCTCAAAGGCGCGGGCGTTCCCTTTGCCGAACGGTTGCGTTTAGCCCGCAAAGCACATCTCATACTGCCCACCCACCGGTATCTTGACGCAGCCACCGAAGCCGCAAAAGGCAAAGCTCGTATCGGCTCAACCCTCAAAGGCATTGGCCCTACATACATGGATAAAACCGGCCGGAACGGATTGCGCGTGGGCGACATCGCCGCCGCAGGTTTCGAGGAGAAATACCATACCCTCAAAGCCAAACATCTCACCCTGCTTCAGCTTTATCCCGAAATAGATTTTGACCTGGAACGGGAAGAAGCCCGCTGGATGGAGTGCCTCGACGTCATGCGCAGCCTGCAAATGGTAGATGGCGAATATTTCATCAACGAACTGCTCTCCCAGGGCAAACGCGTACTGGCCGAAGGCGCACAAGGCTCGATGCTGGACATCGATTTTGGGACCTATCCCTTTGTCACCTCTTCCAATACCGTCTCCGCCGGCGTTTGCACCGGCCTCGGAGTGGCGCCTTCCCGCGTGGGCGAGGTCATAGGCATTACCAAAGCTTACTGCACCCGCGTAGGCTCGGGGCCTTTCCCCACCGAACAAGACAACGAGGTGGGTGAATTCCTGCGCAAGGAAGGCGGAGAGTTCGGCGCTACCACCGGCAGGCCGCGCCGCTGCGGCTGGCTCGATCTGCCCCAACTGCGCTACACCATTATGCTCAACGGCGTGACACAATTGGCCGTGACCAAAATAGACGTGCTCAACAGCCTTGAACAAATTTTTGCCGCTACCCAGTATCGCTACGACGGCATGGAATCTGATCGCCTGCCTTACGACGTGGACGCCACGCCCATAGAGCCGGTTTACCGGAAGTTTCCCGGATGGCAACAATCTCTCTCCGGCATCAACCGCTATGAAGACTTGCCGCCCGCCGCTGCTGAATACCTGCAGTTCATGGAGAGCCACCTCGGTATTCCCATCACGATGGCCTCTACCGGGCCGGAGCGGGAAAGTCTTATTCTTAAGTAGCGCCAAGCCTTTAGCTTCAAGCCGCAAGTTTGGGT
>CAZNYK010000021.1:0-36216 GCA_964577215.1 uncultured Saprospiraceae bacterium | reverse complement strand
ATCAGCAAATTAAAACACATGTGGACCGAATCCAACAACAAACTCTCCGCCACTTTTAAATTCAAGGACTTCTCGCAGGCCTTCGCCTTTATGACCGAAGTAGCCTTCCTCGCGGAGAAGCACAACCACCACCCCGACTGGCGCAACGTATGGAACACCGTAGAAGTACACCTCAATACGCATGACGCCGGCGGCATCGTGACCGACAAGGACAGGGCGCTGGCCGGGGATATTGATAAAGTGTGGGCGCGGTATCGGCACTAAAGCAACTTTTCTCCCCCTATGACAATTATCTCCCCCCCTTATGACAAATGTTGTTTGGGCGCTTCCGGCATTTTGTCTATTTTCACCGCCGAAAACGAAAATGCCGATGAAACTGGGAATACTGAAAGAGCAAAACGATAACCGCGTAGCCATTGTGCCCGCGCTACTGGGCAAGTTCAAAGACCTGGGATTGGAAATATGCGTAGAAAAAGGTGCCGGGGAAAAATCCTCCTGCACCGATGAGGAGTATGCCGCTCATGCTGCCGTGCTCTCCCGCAAAGAAGTACTCCAGGGCAGCGATATTGTGGTGAGCATAAACGCACCCTCTGACGAAGATCTCAAACTCTTGCGCCCCGATACGCTGGTGATCTCCCAATTCCAGTCCTTCATCGATGACAAAGTGGCGCCCAAGCTCAAAGGAATGGGCCTGCGCGCTTTCGGCATGGACGTGATACCGCGCACCACCCTGGCGCAGTCTATGGACGTACTCTCTTCCATGGCTTCCATTGCCGGCTACAAAGCAGTGCTCGACGCTGCAAGCCGCCTGCCGCGCTACCTGCCTATGATGATCACGGCTGCCGGCAGCATTAAGCCGGCCAAAGTGCTGATCCTCGGCGCGGGTGTTGCAGGTTTGCAGGCCATCGCTACGGCGCGCCGCCTGGGGGCCACGGTAGAAGCCTTCGACACCCGGCAGGCGGTGAAAGAAGAGGTGCTGAGCCTCGGCGCCCGCTTCGTGGAGGTGGAAGGCGCCCGCGACGAGTCTTCCGCCGGCGGGTATGCCGTGGAACAAACCGAAGAATTTCTCCAGCGCCAGCGCGCAGAAGTAGCCGACCGCGCGTCCAAATCCGACATCGTCATCACCACGGCGCAGGTGCGCGGCCGCAAAGCGCCCATCCTGCTCACCAAAGAAACAGTGGAAAAGATGAAGCGCGGCTCGGTGGTCATTGACCTGGCAGCCTCTACCGGTGGCAACTGCGAGTTGACCAAAGACCGCGAGGTGGTGGTCCACAATGGCGTCACTATCGTAGGCAACTCCGACTTAGCCTCGGAAATGCCGCAGGATGCCAGCTTTCTCTACGGCAACAACCTGCTCAATTTCATGAAGTTGTTTGTAAAAAAAGGCGAGCTGAATTTGGATATGGAAAACGAGATCATCCGCGGCGCCTATATCACTGCGTAACGCTTTAAAACCCGGATGAACTGCTCTTCTCACTGAAAAAAAGACCTGTAATATGGATGGTTTCATTCAATTTTTCCAGGATTATCTCCTGCTCATCTACCTGCTGATCTTCACGATCATTCTCGGGTTCGAGGTGATTTCCAAGGTGCCCACGGTGTTGCACACGCCCCTCATGTCCGGGGCCAATGCCATCAGCGGCGTGGTGGTGATAGGCGGTATTTTGCTGGTGCGTCAATCTGAAACAGGAGACGTGCTCTCCCTTGTGCTCGGCATGGTAGCCATTGTGCTGGGCATGGTAAATGCCACCGGCGGGTTCGCCGTTACGGACCGCATGTTGGAAATGTTCAAGAAAAAGAAAAAGTAAATCATGAACCTCGAATTCATATCACAACTCGGATTTTTGATCGGCTCGGTGTGTTTTGTTTGGGGCCTCAAAATGCTCTCTTCACCCGATACGGCTCGCCGGGGCAACATGATCGCCGCCATCGGTATGGCATTGGCCATCATTTCCATTCTCCTCACCCCGATGGAGCGCGGCGCCGGCAACTACGGATGGATCGCCGGCGGTTTAGTGCTCGGCGCTTCTCTCGGCTTGCTCATGGCCTACAAGGTCAAAATGACGGGCATGCCGCAGATGGTATCCATACTCAATGGGTTGGGAGGCGCTTCGGCAGTGGTGATCGCCACCGTGGAAATGTGGCACTACTACGACGGCACCCGCCCTATGTCGGAAAGCCAGGTGGTCATTCCCCTGTTGGCCCTCCTGATTGGCGGTATAGCCTTCACCGGCAGTATGTTGGCCTGGTGGAAACTGGAAGAATGGATCAATGACAACGCATTGACTTTGCCCAAGCACAATATCTTCAACATAATGTTGTTGGTGGTTATGTTGGTGCTCGGCGTTTGGCTGTTCATCCAGGGCAGTTCCGGAAGCATGCTGTGGGCTATGGTTTTCATGGGCTTGGCGTTATTGTATGGATTTTCCTTTGTCATACCTATCGGAGGGGCGGATATGCCGGTCGTAATTTCTTTGCTCAACTCCTTTTCCGGCCTCTCGGCAGCAGCGGCCGGATTGATCTACGGCAACAACTTCATGTTGGTAGGCGGTATTTTGGTGGGCGCTTCGGGCACTATCCTCACTTTATTAATGTGCAAGGCGATGAACCGCTCCCTGCTCAACGTGCTCGTGGGCGGTTTCGGCGGCAGCAGCGGTCCAGCCAAAGCGCAAAAAGGAGACTTGGTCATCCGCGAAGTGAGCCTCAATGACGCAGCCATTCAATTGTTTTACTCTCAATCCGTGGTTTTCGTGCCCGGCTACGGCCTTGCCGTGGCGCAAGCGCAGAAGGTAGTGAAAGAAGTGGACGACATCCTCGAGAAAAACGGAGTGGACGTCAAGTATGCGATTCACCCCGTTGCAGGCCGTATGCCCGGTCATATGAACGTGTTGCTGGCCGAGGCCGACGTGCCCTATCCCAAACTCCTCGATCTCGAAGAGTCCAACGCGTTCATTGCCAATGCCGACGTGGCGGTCATCATCGGCGCCAACGACGTGGTGAACCCCGCTGCGGAGGACGATCCTTCCAGCCCGATATACGGTATGCCTGTGTTGCAGGTGTGGAACGCCAAACACGTCATCGTGCTCAAGCGCAGTATGCGCGCCGGTTATGCAGGCATCGACAACATGCTCTTCTTCCACCCGCGCAACAAGATGCTTTTCGGCGATGCCAAGGATACGCTCAGCAAATTGGTGACCGAGTTGAAGAGTTTGTAAAATGGCTATGTATGCGCCGGCTGCTCATCATTGAAATCGGGCTGGGCCAGATGGCATTGTATCTGCTGCTTTGGCTGTGGAACGAGTACAATGCCTCCTTGTTCAGCCTGGTTTTCGGTGCTATTTTCCTGTTTCTTTTGCTTATTTCTCTCATCGTGGAGATCATCGAGCCCTCGAAAGTGCCGCGGTGGTATTTCGGCTTCATGGCTGTGTCGGTAGCAGCCCCGGTACTTGCGGCGTTGATATATGTTGCGATAAACGGGAGGCCGGAATGGCTGAGCTGAAATCTTTCATTGACCAGATGGACCGCACAGTGGCGGTTCCCTTTCCACCGCAGCGCATCGTCTCTTTGGTGCCTTCGCAAACGGAATTGCTTTACGACCTCGGCGCCGGCGAGCGCGTACGGGGCATCACCAAATTCTGTGTACATCCTCAACTGTGGTTCCGCACCAAGACCCGGGTAGGCGGAACCAAGCAATTGCATTTCGACCGCATACACGCCCTGCAACCTGATCTCATCATAGGCAATAAGGAGGAAAACGACCGGGAACAGATCGAAGCGCTTGCCCGGCACTATCCCATTTGGATGAGCGATGTGCGCAACCTGCCGGATGCCTTGGACATGATTTCGGGCATAGGCGGGATCACAGGCTGCGAGGCGGAGGCAAAAGATTTGGCCGGGCGTATTGGACCGGCCTTTGAACAACTGAAATTTATTGTCTCCACCCGCCTCCCGCGCCGCGCCGCCTACTTCATATGGCGCAAACCCTGGATGGCAGCTGCTGCCGGCACATTTATCCACGAAATGATGCTAAGCGCCGGGTTCCTCAACGTATTCGGCCATCTGTCGCGGTACCCGGAAATATCGCCGGAACTCTTGGCAGGCGCCGCTCCGGAGTTGATTTTGCTGTCATCAGAGCCTTATCCATTCAAAGAAAAGCACTTCGCTGAATTCCTTGCCTGTTGCCCGGTGGCGGAAATCAGACTGGTCGATGGAGAGATGTTTTCCTGGTACGGCAGCCGGCTGTTAAAAGCTGTGGAGTACCTGGAGGCGTGTGAAAATGGCGTTTCCTAAAGTTTTCCACAATTTTTTTTCTATAGTATTTCGTTTTTCCAATGTACTCACTAAGTTTACACGGTGTAAAGCACAGGTGATTTCAGTACAAATAATCTTTCGATTTGAAACCGACAGACATCAACGATCCGGAGTATTTTCACAAGGTGGTGGACTGCCAGTACGCATGCCCGGCCCATACCCCGGTGCCGGAGTACATCCGGCTCATTGCCGCCGAAAAATATACGGAAGCCTACATGATCAACTGGGAATCCAACGTATTTCCCGGTGTCCTGGGCCGCACTTGCGACCGCCCCTGCGAACCGGCTTGCCGCCGCGGCCGCCTTGAAAAAGAAGAGGACCCGGTGGCCATCTGCCGCCTCAAACGCGTAGCCGCCGACAACAAGGGCGAGGTGAAACAGCTTATGCCCAAAGCCCCCTCCAAGGGCAACGGCAAAAAAATTGCCCTCATCGGCGGCGGGCCGGCATCGCTCACCGTGGCCAGAGACCTCGCCCCCTTAGGCTATGAAATACACCTCTTTGACGAGTGGAACAAGGCCGGCGGTATGATGCGTACGCAAATCCCGGCATTCCGCCTGCCCGAATCAGTGCTCGACGAAGAAACGGGATACATCATTTCCATGGGCATCCATACCCACTTCAACTGTTATGTGTCGAGCATGCGCGAAATGCTGGGTAAGGGTTATGACGCTGTCTTTGTGGGCACCGGCGCGCCGAAGGGGAGGGACCTCGAAATTCCCGGCAGGCAGGAAGGCGCCAAAAACATACACATCGGCATAGATTTTTTGGCGAGTGTGGCTTTTGAGCACGTACACACCATCGGGAAAAAAGTCATCATCCTGGGCGGTGGCAATACGGCTATGGACTGCTGCCGCACCTCGCGGCGCCTCGGAGGCGAGCAGGTTGCCGTAGTCGTGCGTAGCCCTTTCAGCACCATGAAGGCCTCGCCCTGGGAAATAGAAGACGCTATGCGGGAAGACATTCCCATCTACAACAACATGCCACCCAAGGAATTCGTAGTGGAAAAAGGCAAACTCAAGGGCGTGGTCTTTGAAAAAGTGCGCGCAGAGTACGACGACAAAGGCCGGCGAACCCTCGTACCCACAGGCGAGCCTGACGTGTTCATGGAAGCCGATGATGTCATCATTGCCGTAGGCCAGGACAATGCCTTCCCCTGGATAGAACGCAACCTCGGCATCGAATTCGGGCGCTGGGACCTGCCCGTGTTGAACAAAACCACCTTCCAGTCCACACTGCCGCACGTTTTTTTCGGCGGCGATGCGGCCTTTGGTCCGGAAAACATTATTACGGCCGTAGCGCACGGCCACCAGGCCGCTATCTCGATTGACCTCTTCTGCCGGGGCAAAGACCTCCAGGCCGACCGCCCTGCGCCCACCACTAATTTAGTGCGCCAGAAAATGGGTATCCACGAGTGGATTTACGACAGCGCCGTGGTGGACGACGACCGCTACGCCGTGCCGCACGAGGAGAAGAAACTGGCGCTGAGCAACCGCAAAATAGAAGTGGAATTGGGCTTCGACGTCCAGACTGCTTTCAAGGAAGCCCAACGCTGTCTCAATTGCGACGCGCAAACCGTGTTTTACACCTCCCGCTGTATCGAGTGCGACGCTTGCGTGGACATTTGCCCCACCTCCTGCATTACGTTTACCGTCAACGGCGACGAAGATGATCTGCGCGGCCGCCTCAGTGCGCCGGCGTACAATAAATCCCAGGACCTGTATGTATCCGGCAACCTGCCTACCGGCAGGGTGATGGTGAAAGACGAAGACGTTTGCCTGCATTGCGGCCTGTGCGCCGAGCGTTGCCCCACCGCCGCCTGGGATATGCAGAAGTATTTGTATAACGTGACTAAAGCGACAAAGATCCTATGAACTCCGTCATCGTTAATGACTTCGTCATTCGCTTTGCGAATGTGAACGGAACCGGTTCGGCCAGTGCCAACGATATGTTCTCCAAGGCTATTTTCCGCATGGGCATCCCGGTATCGCCCAAAAACATCTTCCCCTCCAATATCCAGGGCTTGCCCACCTGGTTTGAGGTGCGGGTAAACGAAAACGGCTACCTGGGGCGCCGCGAAGGTATAGATATAGTAGTCGCCGTAAACCCGGAAAGCTTCAAAAAAGATGTGGAAGCCGTGCGGCCGGGCGGCTACCTGATCTACGACAGCACCAAGGCGCTGCATGCCGAATTCCTCCGCGACGATATTCATTTCATCGGCATACCCATGATGGGGTTGTGCATGGAACATTTCCACGAGCCGCGCCAACAGCAGTTGTTCAAAAACATGGTGTATATCGGCGCCTTGATAGAGCTGTTGAACATCGAACTGGAGGTGGTGCACGGCATCATCCGGCACCAGTTCCGCAAGCATGAAAAACTCGTTGAACCCAACTTTCAGGCCCTAGACCTGGGCAGGAACTACGTGAAGACCCACTGCGAATGTCCCTTGCCCCTGCGCGTGGAGCGCCGCGACAAGGTGGGTGACAGCATCATGATAGACGGCAATTCTGCTACGGCACTGGGTATGCTCTACGGCGGCGCTACAGTGGCGGCATGGTATCCGATTACCCCCTCTACATCGGTAGCCAAGGCATTTGAAACGTACTGCAAGCGCTACCGCATAGATCCGGAGACCGATAAAAACCGCTTCGCTATCCTACAAGCAGAGGACGAACTGGCTGCCATCGGTATGGTCATCGGCGCTACCTGGAACGGTGCGCGGGCCTTCACCGCCACCAGCGGGCCGGGCGTGTCGCTGATGACCGAATTCCTGGGCCTGGCATACTACGCCGAAATTCCGGCCACCATCGTCAACGTGCAGCGCGGCGGTCCCTCAACGGGCATGCCCACGCGCACCCAGCAGGCTGATATCCTCTCCTCGGCTTATGCCTCGCATGGAGATACCAAGCACATACTGCTCTTCCCTTCTACTCCTACCGAGTGTTTTGAAATGTCGGCGGAAGCCTTAGACCTCGCCGACCGCCTGCAAACGCCCGTCATCGTTATGACCGACCTCGACCTGGGCATGAACTTCCACATGACCCCGGCTTTCCATTGGGATGAAAGCCGTAAGTACGATCGCGGCAAAGTACTGAGAGAGCAAGACCTGGAAGATGGTAAAAAACACGGCCGCTACCAGGATGTGGACGGTGACGGCATTTGCTACCGCACCTTACCGGGCACGCATCCCACCCAGGGCGCATTTACTACGCGCGGCACCTCCCGGGATGAATTTGCCAAATACACCGAGGACTCCGAAGTGTATGCCCGCTCCATGGATCGCCTGGCTAAAAAGTGGGAAACCGCCAAAGGCCTCGTACCGGCGCCCGAATTGTTCCAAAAGAAAAACCGGCACACCCTCGGCGTTATATGCTTCGGCACTTCGCAATACGCCGCCATGGAGGCGCTCGAATTGCTGGAAAAACAAGGCATTCCCTTCGACGCTATGCGCATCCGGGCATTCCCTTTCAACGATACGGTAGCCGAATTCATCGAAGCGCATGAGCAGGTGTTCGTAGTGGAGCAAAACCGCGATAAGCAGTTCCGCTCTCTCTTGGTCAACGAACTGGAAGTACACCCGAAGAAGTTGATCCCCGTGCTCAACTACGACGGCATGCCCATTACCGCAGATTCGATCATGAAGCAAATAATGGAGAAAATAGCTGTAATTGAACCAGTTGCATAGGGCATAGGGCAGAGCGCATAGAGTGGCCTGACCCCCTATGTTCTCTGCCCTCTGCCCTCTGCTCTCTGCCAAACCACATCACATGTCATTCGCAAGACCTACATTCCGCCACCCTGCGCTGCCGAAAAACAAGGTAGGCTATACCAAGGCAGACTACGAAGGCGCCATTTCCACGCTATGCGCGGGCTGCGGCCACGATTCCATCACCGCTGCCATTGTGCAGGCCTGTTTTGAAATTGACCTGGAGCCGCACAAGCTGGCCAAGGTATCCGGCATCGGCTGTTCCAGCAAAACGCCGGCGTATTTCCTGCGCAACTCGCACGGGTTCAACTCCGTGCATGGCCGCATGCCCTCGGTGACCACCGGGGCTTATCTGGCCAACCGAGACCTGATCTACCTCGGCGTATCGGGCGACGGCGATACGGCATCCATCGGCATGGGTCAGTTCGTACACGCCGTGCGCCGCAACCTCAACATGGTCTATATCGTGATGAACAACGGATGTTACGGCCTCACCAAAGGACAGGAGTCGGCTACGGCGGATGTAGGCTCCATGAACAAGGAGGGCAGCGTCAACCAGTTCCACGGCATTGACATGTGCAGCTTAGCGATTGAATTGGGAGCCACCTTCGTGGGCCGCAGCTTTTCCGGCGACAAACAACAACTCGTGCCGCTCATCAAGGCTGCCATGGCGCATCCGGGCTTTGCCTTCTTAGACGTGGTCTCGCCTTGTGTGACCTTCAACAACAACAAAGGCTCCACCAAGTCGTACGACTTCGTGCGCGAACATATCATGGCCACATCCGAATTAGACTTCATTCCCCACAAAAAGGAAATAACCGTGAATTACGAAGAGGGGAAGTCCGTCCTGGCCCCATTGCACGACGGATCCCTGCTGCACTTGCACAAATTAGCCCCGGGCTGGGACCCTACCGACCGGAGGTCTGTGATCGATTTGCTCCAAACCGCCAAAGTGGAAGGTTCTGTTCCTACTGGTCTGCTTTACTTAGATATGCGCACGCGGGATTTGCACGAGCTGATCGGCACCGTAACGCAGCCGCTTAACCAGTTGGGAGAGCGGGAGTTGTGTCCCGGGCGGGCTGTGCTGGAGCGGATCAACGGAAGTTTCCGGTAGAAGATCACCTGTTGTATTTTCCTTCCTGCCCGATGCTCCGGGCATCATGCAGTGCAATTTAGTTGTTATAGAGAGTAGTATGCCCCGTTAAGGTATTTAACTACGCGGTTAAAGTTTCTTAAAGTACTGGACAATACGCCCGCCGGGGCTTAAATTGGCACTCAGAAATCAAAAAACCTCCGACATGAAAAAATCGGCTTTTATTTTTTCGCTTTTGGCCGTATTGGCCGCCCTGAGCGGCTGCACCCGTTATACGCCGTTCACGCAAAGGCTCTACGAAGAGTACCGCTGGACGGAACCCGAACTGAAACGGATCCAGTTTTACCTTTCCAGTGATATCGTGTTGCGCCGCGAATTGGGCAACAGCAACGTATCCATATCATCGGGCACCATCCGCATCAAGGACGGCAGGCGCGTGGAAGAGATCGTCATCCGGCAGGGTACCCCGGGCGTATTCATGTTCAGCCCCAAGGAAGATCGCTTCGCCATTGGTTTTGAAGACGGCAAGAACAACCGCTACCTGATGTTCGGGCCCAATCCGCGCCAGGGCAACCGCTACGCGTTGCTCGGGGCCGAATGGGATCGCCAGGGCGGCGCCGTCACCTACGACGGCCAGCAATACCAGGTGGATTCTTCCGGGGCGTTTTCCCATTTATTGGTCAATCTCAAGCGGGCCCGCGATATGGAGGTGAAATCGCGCGTAGCCGGCGGCCGCAGGATCAAATAGCCCGAAGGCGCCTCAGCTTTTGCAGCAAAAGGAATAATTTTAGGTTCAGGGATTTGCCTGCGTTGAAGAAATGGCCGTTTACGAGGAGCCAGTCCTCTTCGGTTTTCAGGCTTTCCAACTCTGTGTACAGCACCCGGCGGGCGGTGTGCAGCGGCGCCTTCCAGTAGATGGCGTTTTCGGTGAGCGCGAAGCCCTCGCTGCACGACCCCAGCACGCTGAGGTCGCAAATGAGGAAGATGCGTTCGTTGCGCTCGGCGAAAAGGAAGTACCTGGCGGCATTGCGCAGTTGCTCCACGGGTATTTTGAGCATGTCGGAATAACTTTGCAGTTCTTCGTTTGGGAGGGCAAGGTAATCGAGGATCATTTGCTGCATGTCTTCCCGGTCGGGGTCAGACATTTGCCAGGAGAGTATGTCTTCCGGGAAATCAAACCCGTGCAGGTCGCTGCAGTGGCGCACCAGGAAAAAGTCCAGGAGGTCTTCCAGCAGGTTGTCGAGGATTTTGTTGACGGCCTCATTGTCCTGTTGTTTTTCCTTCAGGGTTTGAGCGGTTTGTGCGGCGCGGCGCTGCACCAGGTCGCGAAAGCCGGTACTATATACCTTTTCCATGAAGGGTTGCGGGTCCATTGTGCCGAACATATCGGCGATCCTGGTTTTGAGGGCGGGAAAAAACAAAGCGGCAATGCCTTGGTCGAGATGTTCGCTGAGCAGGTCAATGTCATAGCGCAAGGCTACCGGCTGCGCCGAGCCGCAGTACGGGCAAAAGCGGGCGTCGGCAGGGATGGAGCGTCGGCAGGATGCGCATGTATTCATAAAGAACGGGCTACTGTTGCAACCAAAATCGGGAAGCGGCGTTTATCAACCAACAATCGCCGGCTGCGGCAAATATACGGCGGGGCAAACCGCAAAACTGCAAAATGTAAAATCTAAAACCGCAAAATGGCGCTAATGGGAGGTATTGACCTCCATAATCAGTGCATATACAGGTTGGTTGTTTTCAAAAAGCGCTACGGATGGAGACGCCCGAACACAAGGAATACGACGAGTATCAATCGTTTGCTTTTCACCCGCACAACGTATTGCTCACGTTGTTGCTGGCGGGTATTACTGTGCTGTTCCTCAGCCTCACCATCGGTTTTGTTTATAACCGCGTACAAAACGAGCTCCCTCCTATTCGCCTGCCTTGGGTTTTTCTATTCAATACCCTCATCCTGCTCGCCGGAAGCGCTGCCATGATGGCCGCCAAACGGGCCTACCTCAAGGACGATACCCTGCGTTACCAGCAAATGCTGAAATTGACCCTGGGACTGTCCGTGCTCTTTCTCGTCGCGCAGGCCGTGGGCTGGTGGCAACTCTTCCAGCAAAACATCTTCCTTAAGACCGATAACTCCGCTGCGTACCTGTACGTGCTCTCCGGGCTTCACTTCGCCCACGTCATTGCCGGGCTTCCCTTCCTCGGCGGGTTTTTGCAAGCCGCGCGCAAACACATGGAGGAACCCGTGAGCGTGCTGGTCTATTTTTCCGATCCGGAAAAGAAACTCAAGCTGCGGCTGCTCACCATCTACTGGCATTTTCTGGACGGGCTGTGGATTTACTTAGTGCTGTTTTTTGGGGTGAATGCGTTGGTCTGGTGAGGATGCCGGAGCGAAGGGAACGATCTCTCTTTGGGTGTGGAGCGCGTCCGTTAAGTGTGTCTGCAATATCTGCTTCCCGCGCCCAAGCGTGGTTCGCAGTTCATCGCATACCAGCACATCAATCTGCTTCGCAGTAATCACAAGCTTGCCGACAAGGCGGGTAATCTGCTTCGCAGTAATCGTAAATAATCTGCTTCGCAGTTCATCGCAAATCAGCACTTTAGCAAATCAGCAAATCAGCAAATCAAACACACCATGCCATTCAAATTCATCTTCCTCATCCCGGCGCTCCTCAACCTTGCGGCCTTGCAAGCCCAGACGCCCATATACGACACCGGCGGCTCCCTGATGAGAGAGCAGGCTGCGTATAATGTCAGTTTTTACGACCTCAGCCTGCAGGTATTCCCCGGCGAACAGCGCATCGAGGGCGTGCTGCGCGCCGAAGCGCAGGTAGTGCACCCCATGTACTGGTTTGTGCTCGACTTAGACACCCTGCTGGCAGTGAGCGGCGCCTGGCAGATAGACGCGCCCGGCAAGCGCGAAGCGCGCCCCTTCCGGCGGGAAGGCGGCAAACTGTGGATTGACCTGGGGGCCACGCACCAGCCCGGCCGGCAGGCGATCGTAGAGGTGGCCTATGGCGGCAAGCCCCGCTCAGCTCCCCGCGCACCCTGGGACGGCGGTTTCACCTGGGCCAAAACGCCCGCCGGCGCGCACTGGATCGCCACCACCTGCCAGGGCGAAGGCGCCGACGTATGGTGGCCCGTGAAGGACCACGTTTCAGATGAACCCGACTCCATGGCGCTGCACATCCGGGTACCCGATCCTTTGGTCGTTGCCTCCAATGGGCGCCTGCGAAGCACTGAAAAACACGCGGACGGCACCTCCACCTGGCACTGGTTCATTTCCAACCCCATCAACGCGTATAACGTGGCGCTGAACATAGCGCCCTACCGCACCATAGAGGCCAACATGGACTGCGTGACCGGCGAGCAGTACCCGGTGATATTTTACGTGTTGCCCGAAGACTTCGAAAAAGGGCAACGCCTCTTCCCGGAAATACTCGACCATCTTCGCTTTTATGAAAAACTGCTCGGCCCTTACCCCTTCCGTGCCGACAAATACGGCGTGGCCCAAACCCCGCACCTCGGCATGGAGCACCAGAGCATTATTGCCTACGGCGCCAATTTCAAAAACACGTCCATGACCGGCGGCAAAGACTGGGGCTTCGACGCGCTGCACCACCACGAACTCGCCCACGAGTGGTGGGGCAACTTAGTAACCAACTCCGACTGGAACGACATGTGGCTGCACGAAGGCTTCGGTTCGTACATGCAGCCGCTCTATGCAGGGCATCTCGGCGGCAAGGAAGCTTACAGCGCCTACATGCAAAGCATGCGCCGCTTCCCCAACCGCCTGCCCATAGCGCCGCGCGCCTCCCAGACCGGCAAAGAAATTTACCGCGCCCCCATCTATACCAAAGGCGCATGGGTACTGCACACGCTGCGCTATCTCCTGGGAGAAGAGGCTTTCTTCCGGGCCTTGCGCCGCATGGCCTATCCCGATCCGGAATTGGAAAAGGTCACCGACGGCAGGCAGGCGCGCTTCGCTACCACGGATGATTTCCTTCGCATCTGCGAGGCCGAATCCGGTATGACGCTCGACTGGTTCTTCGAGGTGTATCTGCGGCAGGCCGCCCTGCCGAAACTCTATTCCAAAATCGAAAACCAAACGCTGAGCCTTCGCTGGGAATCACCCGTGCCGGATATGCCCTTCCCCATGCCGGTGGAGGTGGAACTCGCCGGCCGGATCCGTCGTATCCAGGTGCCTGCCGAAGGCATCGCCATTCCGCTTGGCGAAAATGATAAGCCGGTGGTGGATCCGGAGGCTTGGCTGTTGTTTGAGGCGGGGCGCTGAGGCAAGCGGCTGCGAAATGGCTAAAGCACAACGAGCGGAACGGAGTTTCGCCTCACATACGGCCCTTTTACTAAGGTGATAACTCTATCTTTGTCACCCGGTACACCCTGTCCATGCATCCCTCTTCTTCATTGAAAAACTCCCTTTCCAACTTAAACCGCGTCTGCTCCAGGGTGCGCACCGAAGCGATATTATCGGTGAATACATACGCGGTTAAGCTATCTAAACCGCCCGGGCCGAAGGCGTAATCTATAAGGCCCTCGGTGATCTCTTTGCCGTAGCCATTTCCCCAATACTTTTCAAGGATCCGATATCCGATCTCGCGTTCTTGCTTGTCATTGAGTAGGAGCGCACAGGTGCCTGCGAATGCGCCGTCCTCTTTGCGCACAACGGCCCATACGCTGAAAGTATCGCCGGGTAAGCTGTAGCGAGCCATGAGGCCGGTCAGTTCTATGCGGGTCTCTTCCTTGCTCATGGCGGCCCGTTTTGACGTATAGCGCATTACCCTCGGATTGCTTTGCATCTCGTGAAGCGGTTCAAGATCATCCGTATGCAGTAAGCGAACGGACAGGCGCGGCGTTTCGAATATCATAGGCGTTGCATATTTATATTCGATAGCCAGTGGTTTGCGAATTTTTACTTTTGCAAACCACTGGCTATCAGTTACCCCAATGAAAAATGGTTATTTTTTTCGCAAACCATTTTTCGTCGGGTATAACAACATATTCGGGTTGCGGCCCTCACCGCCTTTTTATTTTGTTTGGATACAACCTTTGCCACGGGCCTTTTTCCTCCCTGATCAGACTGCCGGTTGTCGCAGGGCATGTTCACAATACCGCATAATTTCAGGATATTGCGGCCAAATACCGGCACATGGCAAAGGTAATTACCAGCGCGCAGAACCCCCTGATCAAAAATATAGTAGCCCTCACGGCCAAAGCCCGGGAGCGGCGCGACCAGGGATTGTTCGTAGCTGAAGGTCTTCGCGAAACGGCTATGGCCCCGGCAGCAGGGTATGAAGCCGAGGCCATTCTGTACGATCCGGCGCACACTTCGGCGGCAGACATGGCGCCATTAAGCGTCTATCCTCCCGGCATATGGGTGGAAGTGAGCAGCCCGGTATTCGAAAAGATCGCCTACCGCGCAGGCGTGCCCAATGTAGTAGCGGTTATGCGCGCCAAGCCTCTGTCTTTAGAGCGCATCGCATTACCGGAGTATCCCTTGGTGTTGGTACTTGAAAGCGTGGAAAAACCCGGCAACCTCGGGGCCATACTGCGCACCGCCGACGCCGCCGGCGCCGATGCGGTAGTACTTTGCGATCCGCTCACCGACTGGTACAACCCAAATGTAATCAGGGCTTCGCTCGGCGCGGTGTTCACCGTGCCCGTCGCCGCTGCGCCGGCCCCTGACGTATTGGCCTGGCTCCGGCAACACCGGCTGCGCATTGCGGCTACCCACTTAGAGGCCTCGCACCCGCATTACGAGACGGACTTCAGCAAGGGCGTTGCCATCGTTATGGGGTCAGAGTCGGAAGGCATATCGGATTTTTGGGTACAGGCTGCCGACGAGCGCATCATCATTCCCATGCAGGGAAGAGTGGACTCGCTCAACGTGTCGGCTTCTACGGCTGTTTTGCTTTTCGAAGCGCGCAGGCAGCGAGACGCGATGCAATAATGTTATTTTTGCAGAATGGAAACCACATTTGACAAAACCACCGCAGCCTACGCCGCCGAGCAGGACCGTGTCGATCCCCTGGCACATTTTCGCGAACAGTTTTTCTTCCCGGAACACGAAGGCCGGCCGGTGTTGTATTTCTGCGGCAACTCTTTAGGCCTGCAACCCAAAAGCGTGGAAGCCGCACTGCAGCAAGAACTGGAGCAATGGCGTCGCTACGGCGTGGAGGGGCATTTTCGCGGCGAAATGCCCTGGATGCATTACCATAAGTTTCTTTCGGCTCAAACCGCACATGTGGTGGGCGCCTTAGAGGAAGAAGTTGTGGTGATGAATACCCTCACTGTGAATCTCCATCTTTTGATGGTGTCCTTCTACCGGCCTACCCGGCATCGCTACAAGGTCATCATGGAAGCTGGGGCATTTCCTTCCGACCAGTACGCCGTAGAAACCCATGTGCGCTTTCACGGATTTCACCCGGGTGAGGCAGTGATAGAGCTTTCGCCCCGCAAAGGCGAGGAAACCCTGCGCACGGCCGACATTTTAGAGGCTATTGCCCAACATGGCCCTCAAGTAGCTTTGGTCATGCTGGGCGGCGTGCAGTACTACACCGGTCAATGTATGGACATGGAGGCCATCACGCGGGCCGGCCATGCCGCGGGCGCCGTGGTGGGGTTCGACCTTGCTCACGCCGCCGGCAATGTGCCGCTGCACCTGCACGAGTGGGATGTGGATTTTGCCGCGTGGTGCAGCTACAAATATCTCAATTCCGGCCCCGGCGGCCCCGGCGGCGTGTTCGTACACAAGCGTTATGCCGACGATCGCAGCCTGCCGCGCTTCGCCGGATGGTGGGGCCACGACGAGTCAAGGCGCTTCCTCATGGAGAAGGGCTTCATACCCATGCATGGCGCTGCCGGCTGGCAACTGAGCAATGCCCAGATATTCAGCTTCGCAGCACACAAGGCAAGTCTCGACATGTTTGAGGCCGCCGGTATGCCTGTCCTGCGCCACAAGAGCGAAATGCTCACCGCCTACCTCGAATTCCTGTTGGATGACCTGCACGGCAAAGGGCTGCCGCTGCGCATCATCACCCCGCGCGAGCCGGCGCGGCGCGGCTGCCAGCTTTCTGTAGTGGCCGGCAAAGACGGCCGCCGCATTTTCGAGTACCTTTCCTCGCACGGCGTCATTTGCGACTGGCGAGAGCCCGACGTCATCCGCCTGGCGCCCGTACCCTTGTACAACAACTTCAGGGATGTACAGGCACTGTATCAATTGTTGGCAAAATTCCAGGAATTATGAGCCTATCATAAAAAAACACCATTTACCATGCTACCGCATCGCTTGAATTTTCCTGTATTCATTGGCCTGTGCGCCTTGTATCTCGCAGTGCCTGCCTCCATGATATGGCAACAGGAGCGCATCTTGCGCCATGGCGCCGTGTATCGCTTCCGTTTGCAGCCGGTGGATCCGGCAGACGCCTTTCGCGGGCGGTACTTAGATTTGAATCTCAGCATCCCCGAGTTTCCGGTAGCCGATCCCTCGAACTACCAATATGGGCAGAAAGCATTCGTTTCTTTAGAGAAAAACAAAGCGGGGTACGCGCAATTCCTCGACATACACAGGGAGGCTCCAGCAAACAGAGACTACCTTGCCGTACGCGTGGATCACGTAGCATCCGGTAGTGTTTTTCTTAGTCTTTCAGATGAGGTCACGCGTTATTATCTCAATGAAAAGCTCGCCCCTCTTGCCGACAAGTGGTACATGGAACTGCTGAGCCGTACAGAGAGTGAAGAAGTGCCTGTATCCATTGACCTGCGGGTACGCAAAGGAAAAGCGCTCGTAGAGCGGGTTTACTTTGAAGATACCCCTGTGGAGGAATACATCAGGCGCAAGGAGAGGGAATAGCCGCACCGCACCCCAAAACCTCACTGCACCTTATCCCCCCTCAGTACCCTGAATCGCTTGCGCGCCTCAACGGCATAGGTACTGCCGGAGTAGTCAATAAAGAGTTTTTCGTAGAGTTCTTTAGCTTTTTCCGGGTCTTTTAAATGGGTCTCGTACAGTTCGGCCAGCTCAAAGATAGCGTTGTCGGCGCGGATTTCTTCGGGGTATCCCTCGATAATGCGCTGCAGAGCCTGCGCCTGCTGGGGGTACTCCCGCTTTTTCTGATAGATTTTCGACTTGAGGTAGAGTACGTCATCCTCTAAAGCATGCGCCGGAAATTCCCGCAATAAATTCTCTAATTTTTGGAAGGCTTCGTCAAATCGATTCTGGAACACGAGCAGGTCGGATTGCGCATACAGCGTCAGTGCTTCGGCAGTGGTATCCAATCCTAAGTTGTCCATAATAAAAACGGAGAGGTCGAGGGCGTCATTGGAAATGAACTTCGAGGTGGCGGCTTTGAGGATATCGAATTGAGCCTGTGCCCACTGGAAGTCGCCGTCGTAATAGGATAAACGGGCGTTGCGATAGCGCGCTTCATTGCCCAGGGCATCTTCCTTGAAAGCTTTGTCTACTTGGGAATATAACAGGGTAGCTTCCCATATTTCGCCTTGCATGAGGTAGTAATCGCCGAGATTGAGCTTGGCGTTGGCGGCGGTGATGGGGTCCACATTGGGAAACTCGATCACTTCGTTGAGCAAGGTGATGGCCTTGTCAAGGTCATTGATGAAAAGGGCTTCCAATTCGGCTTGCTCTGCGATGATGCCGGCGGTAATGCGGGAACGGCCGAATTCGGCGAGGAAGTCCTCATATTGTCGCTGGAGGGTAAGCAGTTCATCGCGGGAGTAGGCAAAGCCCTCGGTGAGCTTGCTGCGGCGGCAGCGGAGGGCTTCGCGCTTGGCCTCCAGGTAGAAAGTGGAGTTCCGGCCTTTATCCTCAACAATATATTCATAAGCGGCAATGGCCACGTCGTAGTCTTTGGCGCCGGCAGCTATCTGGGCCAGTTGAAAAACGCGACCGCCGTTTTCCCTCATGCGTTTGTCGATGGCGCGCAACTGCCGCAGCGCGTTTCTGTAGTCGCCCTGTTGCATAAAAGACCAAGCCAGCATTTCGGAATAGAAGACGGCATTTTCGTCCTGCTGCAGGCGGGCGTATAATTGTTTTTGAAGCTCTTTGTAATCGTCGGTGCTGAAAAAGCGTTGAAAAGTGGTTTGCAAAGTGGACAGCCGGTCGGGGCTGGCAGCAAGATTATCCAGGTAGCTTTGGATCATCCTCGGCGTATCGCCTTTTCGCCTGTAGAGATCGCCGAGATAAAAACTGAAAGATATCTTGTCCTTGAGGAGTTCAGATCCTTTTTCGTAGGTTTGTATGGCGTAGTCGTATTTGGTAAGATTGGTGAAAGCATTCGCCAGCCGGATGACGGCAAAATGCTCTTTGGGTAGTTGGGCAATGGCCGTAGCGTATTGTTGCTCGGCGTCTGCTTCCCGATATTGTTGTTCCAGCAGTTTGCCGAGCGTGACGTAGAGAGTGAGGTTTTTGGGGTCTCGTTTGAGTTGTTTTTTGATGGCTTTTTCGCAAGCCTCATAGCGCTCCAGTGCGATGAGACAATCTACGTAGCGGTCGAAGAAGTAATCGTTTTGTTGGTTTGCTTCAAATAGCTTCTCAAATAAAACGGCGGCTTTTTCGTATTCCCCGTTCTGGAAATATTGCTGTGCCAGGCGGGAGTCCTGGGCCTGGATCATACCGGCAAATACCAGACCCAGAAATAATAACAGAAAACGCTTCATAGTAACAAGAGTATTGAACCAAAAAAACGCCGGGCAAGGCTAAAAGTTGCCCGACCATCCTTGCGGCAAATAAAAAAGAAAATGTATCTTCGGGCTTACAAAGCACATCCGGTCTGGAGTTGCCGGGCGGCGCAGCAAAGTGCCGCGGCCGGCCAAACACATAAGATCGCCGAATATTGGAGTGTGCAATGAACTGAAACCCGAAACCAAAAGCGTCGAATGCAAACACCCGGCAACCTGCATCCTACCTTCCCCTCCCGTACCTTCGCTACGGTCATCCTGCCATTGGCAGCCCCCAAGCCTTTTACGTATTATGTGCCGGAGGAATTGCTGGACCGGGTGCAGTTCGGGGTGCGGGTGGAAGTCCAGTTCGGACGTACTACTGCCGCAGGACAGGCCGGCAAACTGTATTCGGCTTTGGTCATCGGGGTGCATGACAGATTCCCCGAAGGTTACGAGCCCAAACCCGTTTTGGACGTATTGGATGAGCAGCCCCTGATCGTGCCCATGCAACTCGAACTCTGGCAATGGATGGCCCGCTACTACTGCTGCACCCTTGGAGAAGTGATGCATGCCGCATTGCCATCCCACCTCAAGCTTAGCGGTGAAACAAGCTTGATGATCAACCCGCTGCACAGCGGCGACTTCTCCGGTCTCAGCGACAGGGAGTACCTCATAGCCGAAGCGCTCAGCATCCAGGAAGCCATCACTATTGACGAGGTGCGAGATATCCTGGAGCGCAAAACCGTATATCCGGTCATCAATAGCCTGTTGGAGAAAAAAATCATATACCTGAAGGAGGACCTTCAGCAGAAATACCGCCCCAAGTCTGTCATGTGCGTTGAACTGGCCGAACCCTATGCCTCAGATCCCGCGCTTCTCCACGAAGCCTTTGAGCGCGTAGGCAAAGCGCCCCGGCAGGTGGAAGCGCTCATGGCTTTCATCCAGTTGGCGAAAACGCAACCCTTCGTGCGACGGCAAGATATATGCGAGATGGCGCGGGTTGAAAGCCCAATCGTGAACGCCGTAGCCCACAAGGGCGTTTTCCGCCTCTACGAGCGCGAAGTGAGCCGCTTGGGCAGCTACGAGGAGGAAATCGTAGATGCCGCCTCCCCCTCCTTCCAACAAGAGCAGGCCATCGGCGAAATCCGCGATCTCTTTCTTCAAAAACGGACGGTATTGCTGCACGGCGTCACAGGCTCCGGCAAGACCAAAGTCTATATCGAGCTGATCCGCGAAGTGATTGAAAAAGGAGGACAGGCGCTTTACCTGTTGCCCGAAATAGCCCTTACCACCCAACTCACGGCCCGCTTGCAGCGCTTCTTCGGGGATGAGATCGCCGTGTACCATTCCAAACTCAACAACAACGAACGCGTGGAGTTGTGGAATGCCGTACTCGCCGGAAAACCGGTAGTGATGGGCGCCCGCTCGGCGCTTTTCCTGCCTTTTAACAATCTCCAGTTGATCATTGTAGATGAAGAGCACGACCCCTCCTTTAAGCAAAACGATCCCAACCCGCGGTACAATGGCCGCGATGCAGCGGTTTATCTGGCTCAGCTACACGGCGCCAAAGTGTTGCTCGGTACGGCTACCCCATCAGTGGAATCCTACTACAACGCCCAGGCCGGCAAGTACGGCCTGGTGGAAATGCAGGAGCGCTTCGGCGGCGTGCAAATGCCGGATATCGTACTGGTGGATACCCGGAAGGAGATGAAGCAGAAACAAATGCAATCGCTTTTTTCCTCCGTGCTGCTCGATGAACTCAAGGCCGCCATTGAGCGCGGAGAACAAGCCATTCTCTTCCAGAACCGCCGGGGCTACGCGCCCACGTATCGCTGCTTCACTTGCGGCTGGCACGCCGAGTGCATCCATTGCGATGTGAGCCTCACCTATCACAAGCACAGTCACCTGCTCAAATGCCACTACTGCGGCTACCAAAGCAAAATGCCCCCGGAATGCCCGGCCTGCGGCAACCGCCAACTCACGCTCTACGGCTTCGGTACCGAAAAAATTGAGGACGAGCTCAAAATTTACCTGCCCGACGCCCGCATCGCCCGGATGGACTTAGACACCGCACGCACCCGCAACGCGCATGCCGCCATCATTAACGACTTCGAAGAACGCCGGTTCGACATCCTCGTGGGTACCCAAATGGTGACCAAAGGCCTCGAC
Source organism: uncultured Saprospiraceae bacterium (assembly GCA_964577215.1). Lineage (GTDB taxonomy): Bacteria > Bacteroidota > Bacteroidia > Chitinophagales > Saprospiraceae > UBA2329. The sequence continues at coordinate 15,241 of CAZNYK010000021.1, read as the reverse complement.
TTTGAAAATGTGGGTATAGTGGGCGTGCTCAGCGCCGACCAGTTGCTGCAATTTCCCGATTTCCGCTCTGCCGAGCGGGCTTTCCAACTTATGGTACAAGTGGCAGGGCGTGCCGGCCGCAAACACAAGCAGGGCAAGGTGCTCATACAAGCGATGAACACGGGGCATCCCGTGCTCCAGGAGGTGATCCGAAACGATTTTGCAGGGTTCTTCGCCCGGGAGATCGCTGAACGCCGGGCTTTCCGATATCCCCCCTTCACCCGTCTCATCCGCATTACCATAAAGCACAAAACTCCTGAAGTGCTCAACAAGGGGGAGGCTATCTTTACCCGGTACCTCCGCGCAAAGCTCGGCGACTGGGTCGTAGGGCCGGCGGTACCCTACGTTTCTCGCGTGCGAGGTCTTTTCCTCTTGGATTACCTTATCAAAATGGAGCGCGACGCAAGAAAAATAGAGTACGCCAAAGGGGCAATTGAAGATGCCGCGGTCGCCATGCAGGCAACTGAAGGATTGAGCGGTATTAGAGTGACTGTGGACGTGGATCCGAATTGAAAGAACCGGAAAACGGCCTCGGAAACGAGTGTTCCCAAAGTGCCGGTTGCCGGATCACCCCTCCGCCAGCGTAGTGGAAATATCTGTTCTTCCTGCCTGGATAGCCGGTATAAGTGCCGCCACTATGCCTATGCCTACCGCTCCGGCCAGCAACAGTGCCTCTTCTTTCAGGAAGGTAAGTCCGCTGAATGTGTACCGGTACGCATCCTGCATGGCGCCTGCGAGGATTTCCATGCCCGCATGGCTTAATACTATGCCCAGCCCATAGCCGAGCAAAGCAAGCAGCAGGCCCTCGAGCAGGATAAGCGCCGCCAGCTTGAGAGGAGAAGCGCCCATCACCCGCATGAGCGCCAACTCGTAGCGCCGTTCTTTGAGCGAACTGAAAAGCGAAATAAATATGCTCAAGCCCGACACGCCGATAATGACAATGGCAAGTACGCGAAGCGCGTCGGCGCCCAGGCCCATGAGGCTGCGCAATCTAACGATCTCAATGGCGGGCGTGGCCGCCTGCATGTTGGTGTTTTCATTAATGGATCGCTGCATATTCAGCGTTTGTACGTTGCGCGCCTTGAAACGGAGTAGAAGGGAAGTAACAGACTTATCCGTTCGCTCGTGCAGGGGAACGGCAGTATCGGGAGCACTATCGTGGTCATGGTCGTGGCCTGCATGATCTTTGTCTCCTGTTTCATTCATTCCGCCGGGCTCATTGGGATCTGTATTCTCGTCATTTTCCTCTTCGCCATGCTCATGGCTGTCGTGTACGGCCCAGATGCTCTCCGTGGCCGTTAGGATGAGTTGGTCGATGGCGGCGCCTGTGGGCTGTAGGATGCCGGCTACCTTGAAAGCCTCTGCGTCGTCGTGTACGAGATTGTCATCCATGACAAACCCGTGGGAACTCTGGAATGTATCGTCTAATTTCAGGCCTAATTTTTCAGCGGCGGTGGCGCCTACGGTCACTTCAAAAGGTCTTTCCCATAAGCGCCCGTCCCTGATTTCGGCATTGTACAATGCCGGAAAGTCGAGGCTGGTTCCCACGATGCGGTAGCCGCGGTAGCTGTCGCCGAGGGATAAGGGCACGGCCGTTTCGATAAAAGGGTGGCCCGGGCGCAGAAAAGCTTTGGCTTCGCCGATGGAGATGTTGCCCGTGGGGGCATCCACATGATACATACTACTGAGTATGAGCTGCAAGGGGCTGCCTTTGGCGCCGATGACGAGGTCTATACCGGCCAGGTTTTTGTCAAATTTTTCCTGCAATTGCGTATTGAGGAGCAGCAAAAGGGATATGAGGCCCGTGCCGAGCGCGAAGAGCACAATATTGAGCAGCATGGACAGCGGCTTGTCGCTCAGGTTTTTCCAACTCAGTTGCAGCAGGTTCATACGCGTTGAGATTGCAGGCTTATGCGATGTGAAAAACGGTCTTTAAGACGGCCGTCATGGGTGACGATGAGCAAGGTGGCGCCCACTTCCCCGGCTTCGCGCTCCAGCAAGGCGATCACTTCGTCGCAGTTTTTGTCGTCCAAGGCGGAGGTAGGTTCGTCAGCCAGGATGAGGTTGGGCCGGTTGATGATAGACCGTGCAATGGCTACGCGTTGCTGCTCCCCCTGGCTGAGCCGGTCGGGTTTGGCGTGGGCCTTGTGCCCGATATCCAGATGGGAGAGTAATTCCGCAGCCCGGCGCCGATCGGGTTTCAGTCCTGCCAATTGTTGGGCCAGCAGCAGGTTTTCTTCTACCGTGAGGGCGCGTACAAAATGCGACTGCTGGAAAATGATACCGATGGTTTTTCCCCGGAACCGATCGAGGGCAGAGGAAGAAAGCTTGCCCAGCATCGTATCGGCTACGCGCACCTGCCCGCTTCGCGGGGAAAGCAAGCCGCCGAGCAGGTGCAACAGTGTGGTCTTACCGCTGCCGGATTGGCCGAGCAACAACCAGTGCTCGCCATTGGCGCAGGCAATGTCGGGAAAACGAAGCAAGGTTTTCCCGTCGTAGGAGTATTCAAGTTTTTCGGCGTATAGCATGGGGCAAAGGTAGAATGTGCGCCGCAAAGGGCAAAGGAAATCGGCAATTTGCGCGAAGGTGCTTAAACTTTGCACACCGAAAATTGACTAACTTTGCCTGCAATAATAGTGAAAGTGCCGCTTTCAATCTGCCGGACACAAATATCACAAACAAAGCAGCTTCTTGGTCAAGACTGCCTGTGGCATTTGGAAACTTAAATTTAAAATGTTCCTCGAACCACACTTCAAAGGTCAGCGCAGCGGGTGGATAGAAGTCATCTGCGGCTCTATGTTTTCGGGAAAAACAGAGGAGCTCATCCGGCGGCTCAAGCGCGCTAAAATAGCCAACCAGCACGTAGAGATTTTTAAGCCGCGCATCGATACCCGCTACGACGACAGCCGCGTGGTTTCACACGATGCGAATTCCATCCTTTCCATGCCCATAGACCATTCTTCCAAATTGCTCGCAATGGCAGAAGGTTTTGAAGTGATCGGTATTGATGAGGCGCAGTTTTTCGATATGGAACTGCCCGATGTATGCCAGGAACTGGCGCTGAGGGGCATTCGCATCATTGTGGCAGGCTTGGACATGGACTACCGGGGCAAGCCTTTCGGCCCCATGCCCAACCTGCTTGCCGTTGCGGAGTACATCACCAAGGTACATGCCATTTGCCCACACTGCGGCAATTTGGCTACGCACTCTTACCGCCTGTCGCAAGACAATGCCGACATCCTGCTCGGGGAAAAAGACCTCTATGAACCGCGCTGCCGCACCTGTTACAGCATGGGCAATATTTTACAGTTGCATCCATAGGTCCCGTAAATAGCTTCGAGCCATGAGCCGCGGGTTCCAGCCTGGGCCAACTCGCGGCTCGCAGCTAATCCATGAACTCCATTTGTTCCAAATGCGTATGCCTTAGAACAAGATATTATCAAGTACCAAGGATGAAAGAGAGATCATGCCGATATACTCCCCGTTTTCCTCCACCGGGGCGCGGCGTATCTTGGCCCGAATGAGCAAACCGGCTACATACCGGATGTCCATATTGGAAGGCACGCTGATAGGCGGCTTGGTCATGATCTCATAGACGTTCACTTCCGAGGAGTCCAGATCGGTGAGGATCACGCCCTTGATGAGGTCTTTAATGACGAGAATGCCGTAGGCATCGTCGGGGTGGCGCTTACGCACGACGAGCGCGTCCACTCCTTCCCGGCGCATCAGGTCGGCGGCTTCTTTGGCGGTGGCCATGCCGTCGATGTAAATAACACCGGGCGCCATTACGTCTCTGGCCCGCAAGATTTTTTCAGTTTTCAAATGCATGATTATAAAATTTTTTCCAGCTAAGTATTAAATCATCAATCATTTGCCTCGCCTTCCTTTGCCGGCGCTTGAGCTGGTTTCAGATTCACTTTGGCTTCCAACTCCCAGTTGCCGCGCAGTTGTTCCAAGGGGAAATAAAAAGTCTCTTCAGGTTGGAGGTAGGTGTCGTAGAATCCGGAATCCCATCGGCCGTTGCCGTTCCGGTCGAGAATGACCCGCAGGGAATACAGGCCGGGCTGCAGGGGCGAGATGGTGATCCGGCCTTCACTGCCGCCGCTTATGCGCCGGTTCAACACCTCGGCTTTGTTGTTATTGAGCAGATAGACAATGTACCCGGCATTGGAGTCCATGCCCTCCAAGATGAGATTGAGCGTAGCAAAACCTTTACGGGGTTCGATGCGCCATTTCAGGCTGAGGGTATCGGTATTGGCGATGCCGAACATATTGGTGAAGGCGCCGGGCAGCGCTTCCATTTCATATAGTATCGCCTCCTTCCAGGGCCAGGCAGCGTTCCATGTGCGCAATTGTATGGTATCGGGCGACCATACAGGGAATACGGGTTGCCGTATGGTGTCTTCCCACCAGGAAATGAGGGCGGTGTCTGTTTTTACGACTGGCGAGTTGAACAGGACTGAGGCCGGGCTATCAGGGTGGATGGCCGTAGGGGCGCTTGCCGGGGGCGAGACAATAAAGAGGCCGGATTTGGCAAGGAAATCTGCGCGGGTTCCGCCGGTTTTCACCTCGATGGTATCTGCCCCGCTCCCGGCGAGGGCGGTGTCTGCTTGTGCAATGATGCTCCAGGGCTCTGTGCCGGCATGGTCGTACCAAATGCGGATGCTGTCTCCGAGAAATTCGGTACGGAGTACGATGGCCGTATCAGAGGCTGCGGCAGAAAAACTGAGCGGCGTCTGGCTATATGTCAGCTTCGCCTGCCCATAAGCCGCGGCATCCGATTCAAGGAGGCGGATGGGGCGGGCTTCCTCGAAAAGGCGAATGCGGATACCCAGGGCAGAACTATCGGAAGTGATGATGAGGTCGTCAGGAAAGCCGATTTTCTCCTTGCTTTGGTTGAACAGGTAGTTGAGATCGGCATCCAAGAGAGCGAAGCCCTTAAGGGTATCGTCGCGCACGTTGGGAATGCGGAACCGGCCCTGTTTGTCGGTGCGTCCGAAGTAAAAGGGCCTTTCGGTGCGCACCACCGAGTCGGCGAGGTTGTCGTAAAGCATAAAAAGCGCCTTTTCAACAGGCTCTCCGCTAAACGCATCTACGATGAGGCCCTCCACCGTCATGGAGTCAATTGCCGCGCCGGTAGAAAAAACGAAGCGCAGATCCTCCGCAGGGTTGCGCTCGGTGAGGTCTTTCACTGCCGTGCCGAAATTGACGGTATAGGTAGCCTCGGGCCGGAGCGCTTCCCTTTCGTCAAGTTTGACGATCACCGTGCGGCCTTTGAGGGAGATGTCGGTGGGATATTGAAGAGGAGGCGAAATGACCACCTGGTTGAACACATCTTCAATTGCGATCCACTCATCGAAGGTCAACTCTATGCGATTTGGGAAGAAGTTGGTTTGAAAATTGGGAGTGGACCGCTCCTCTACCACTTTGGGGGGGGCCTCATCCTTGGGGCCGCCCTGCAAGGGAGCTATGGATGCGCAAGATGCAAGGAAAAGGGAGAAGAAAGTGAAAGCTGCAAGCTGTATACCCGACGAAAAATGGTTTGCGAAAAAATATAAACCATTTTTCATCGGGATAACTGATAGCCAGTGGTTTGCAAAAGTGAAAATTCGCAAACCACTGGCTATCGAGTATAAGCTACGGGTCGCGAGTTGCATCCACACTATCGGCGTGACGCAAGCAGTGCGCCATGCGCCGTGCGCCGTGCCGCGTACACCGCAAGCATTATGCCGTTTTTCCCTCATCTCAGCACTGTCACGCTTCCCGTCTTCGATTGCTCCACATTATTGCAGCGGAAGCGCACCCGGTACAGGTACACCCCCGGATTGACGGCAACGCCGTTGAAAGACCCGTCCCATTTACTGAAAGGGTCAGTGGAAAAGAACATCCTGCCGCCCCACCGGTCGAATACTTCAAAGGAGATCAACTCCTGTAAAGCAAAGGGATTGCTGATGTTGAATTCGTCGTTGAGGCCGTCGCCATTGGGGCTGAAAGCGCTGGGGAGAAAAATTTTATTGCAATCCAGTTCATCGGGATCAACGACGGTTATCCTGATGCTGTCGGAAGCGACGCAAGAGGAAATGTTATCGGCCATATTGAGGCGGTAAGTGAAGATTCCGGCCAAGGGGGGGGTGATGGTGGTTTCTCCAGTGGAGGGATTGGCTACTCCATTTTGCGGCGACCATGAGAATTGGGTGGAGCAGGTGGAGGAAATGTCGATGTCCACGCCTTCGCCGAGGTAGATGAGGGTATCGCGGGTAAGTATCTGATCCGGGCCAAGGTAGAGGGCGCGCACTTCGCGGTCGTCCAAGGCGCGGTTATAAATGCGGAGTTCGTCTACCAAACCGATGAAAGGCGCCTCGTTGGAGCCGAGGCAATCGCTGGTGCCGAGCACGAGGTCGCCGTCGTTGGTCAGGTCAATACGGCTGGCGCCGAGGGATTGCTGCTGCCGCTCGCCGTTCAGATAAAAGCGCACCTGGCCGGCCTGCCGGGCCACGGTAACATGATGCCAGCAAGTGCCCGGATCGACGCGGTAAACCCAGGAGGCGCTTTTGTTGGGAGTTTCGCTCAACAGCACATTGATGGTGCGCGTATTGGGGGCGTAGCGTATGTAAAAAACGTTGTTGCTGGTGCAGTCGGTCCTCCTTTTGGAAAGGAGGTATTGCGTTCCTCCGGACCCAGTGGCTTTGAAAAAAAGACTGACGGTAAAATCCTGGCTGTCAAATTCTCCTTTTACCGGGCCGAGGAACCGCACCGCGTCATCCCCGCCCCGAAGCTGGATCGCACTGGTTTTCACGCCGCAATTGAACCCCGGGCTGCCGGTCGCCAAGCCGCCGTTGGCTGTATTGCCGGTAACATCTTCTGTGTTGTTTTCAAACGTATAATATGCGACCAACCCAATGTTGGTTTGCCCCGCTGCGGCGAGCGCACAGGCGATCAATGTTGTGAAAAGCAATAATCTCATGCAAAGCAGTTTAAAATACAGGCGAGAGCCGGCGCTACAGGAACACAAACGCAAAGGAGAAAGGGATATTTTTCAGCCCAGCAAATTGCCCAACCCCGGCGGCAACATAGATTGCACCATGTTCTGAGCGGCCTCATTTTCCTTTTGGGCGGCCAGTTCAAGGGCCCTGTTTACGGCTACGGTGACTAAGTCCTCCAGTTGTTCCGCATCTTCCCAATCGAGGAGCTTTTTGTCAAACGATATGTTTATGATCCGGCGGTTGGCATTGGCCGTCACCTTCACGGCTCCGTCGCCGGCTTCAGCTTCCACGGTAATTTGCGCCAGCGCTTCGCGCATTTCTTTTTGCCTTTCCTCCATTTGGCCCATCAGGTCTCCAAACATGATCTGTGTTTTTATTCTTCGATGACAGCGGAAAGCCCGCGCTCAACCAATGCATCCTTGGGGGGCTTCAACTCCTTTTTAGAGGCGGTTTTTACAGTGGCCTTTCCTTTGAAGTGGATAATGAGGGACAGCTGCTCGGCTTGTTCGTGCGAGTGGCCCAGCACTTCAATAAAGCAATGGATGACCCAGTCGAAAGTGTTGTGATCGTCGTTATAAACGATGAGATACGCCGGGTCTTCTGCGTCCGGTACGTCCTCTTCTACGAGGACTTCTTCCTCTTCCAATTCATATCCGCTTTTCCACCCCATGTTTTGGTCAGTTCAATGCAGCGAGGGTATTTTTTACGGCCTCAAAGTTAGGCAAATTCCCCGCAGATTCCAACACTTCTGCATAGCGGATGACGCCTTCTTTGTCAATGACAAAAGCCGAACGCCTGGAAACTCCTTTAAGCCCGAATACGAATTCCTCGTAAAGCGCGCCGTATGCAGCCGAAACTTCCTTGTTGAAATCGGAGAGCAGGGGGAAATTGAGCTTCTGATCGCTTTTGAACTTATCCAGGGTGAAGGGTGAATCCACCGATATGGCAAGGATGTTGGAGTTCAAGCCCTCGTAATCGGCTATGCTGTCGCGCATGGAGCACAACTCCTGGGTGCACACACCGGTGAAAGCCATCGGAAAAAACAGCAGCACCACATTTTTGCCGCGGTAATCTTCAAGAGAAACGCGCTGCTTGTCGGAGGAATACAAAGTGAAGTTGGGAGCGGCATCGCCTGGTTTCAGAGCCATGTCGTTTGGTTTTGTTTTGGTGAAATAATGGTTTTTCACCCCGAAAAACGCCCATGATCGAGGAATGTTTTCGACATGGTTTAAATAATGCTTTGTTTTGCAGCGCGAAAATCAAGCGTATGCATCCCGAACGCAGAGCCTACATTGAATTGCACATTGCCGTACTCCTTTTCGGCTTTACGGCCATTCTGGGCGACCTCATCTCTCTGTCGGCCTTAGTTTTGGTATGGTGGAGGGTGCTGCTCACCAGCCTGAGCCTGCTGTTTTTTGTGCGCGTGCTGCGGCTGCTGCGCAGGTTGCCTCCGCCGGCCATATTCCGGTTTATGGGTATCGGCGTGATCGTGGCCCTGCACTGGCTGGCGTTCTACGGCGCCATCAAGCTGGCCAATGCCTCCATTGCACTGGTGTGTATGGCGCTCACTTCGTTTTTTACGTCCTTGCTGGAGCCGCTCATTATGCGGCAGCGCCTGAAATGGTACCAATTGGCCATGGGCCTGCTCATGGTGCCCGGCATGGCCATGATCGTGAATGCTACCGACCTGTCCATGCACAACGGGATATGGGCCGGCATAGCGGCTGCATTCCTGGCCGCCCTGTTTTCCACCCTGAACAAGCGCTACGTCGGTCAGGCCAACCCCATGGAGATCACATTCCTGGAACTGGGCAGCGCCTGGCTTTTCCTGAGTTTGGTGCTGCCCGTGTATGCGCGCATGACACCCGGTGGGTTATACCGCTTTTGGCCCGACCCGCCTGATTGGGCATGGCTGGCCCTGCTAGCCTTTCTTTGCACCACCCTGGCCTACGTGCTGGCCCTGCGCGCCCTGCGCTACCTCTCTGCCTTTGTTTCCAACCTCACCATCAACCTCGAACCGGTGTACGGCATTGTTCTGGCCTGGCTGCTTTTAGGCGATCATAAACAACTGTCGCCGGCTTTCTACCTCGGCGTGGCGCTGATACTGGCGGTGGTGTTCTTGTACCCGGTAGTGGAGCGGCGTTCCAATAAAAATAAGGGCTAAATCATCCCCTGCCTGTGATTGTCAAACCGCAAAAAAACACCCAGCGGCAAGCGGGCGCCGGAGGGGGAAGGCACGAATAATTCTCCGAACTCATGGTCCTCCCCTTCAGGAAAAAAACTCTTCACTAAGTTTTCCAACACCAGCGCAGAGAAGCCCATCGAATAGAGGTTGATGACGAAGAAGTGCCGGGCGGGGTCCAGCAGCCGGCTGCAAAGGAAAAGCAGCTCCCCAAGATTTTTTTCCAAAAGCCACTTCTCCCCCTCCGGGCCGCGACCGTATGCGGGGGGATCGAGGATAATTCCCTGGTAGAGGCGGTTGCGGCGCACTTCCCGCTGGGTGAACTTGAGCGCGTCTTCCACCACCCACCGGATATTGTCCAAGCCGCTGGCTTCCATATTTTGGCGGGCCCAGGTAATCACCGGCTTCACGGCGTCCACGTGCACTACGCCAGCGCCGGCGGCGCGGGCGGCCAGGGAGGCTGCTCCCGTGTAGGCAAAAAGGTTGAGCACCTGGGGAATAGAACCGGTTGCCGGCATTTGGCGCACGGCATCGTAGATGAAGTTCCAGTTGTCGGCCTGCTCGGGAAACACGCCCACGTGTTTGAAAGAAGTGAGGCCCAGGCGCAGGCGCAGGCGCATGTCACGGTGCCTGTATTGAATATGCCATTGCTCCGGCATACCGGGTTTGAGCTTCCAGTTGCCTTCATCGCCGTAATCGCCGCCTTTTCCGGCGCGCCGTTCAAAAACGGCATGGGCTTCGCGCTCCCATTCCTCTGCCGGAAGGGCAGGCGCCCAGATAGCCTGAGGCTCCGGCCTGGACAAAACATACGGCCCGAAGCGCTCCAGCTTTTTGAAGTGACCGCTGTCCTTCAGTTCGTAATCGGGGAAAGGCGGCAGGCCCTTGAGTTGATACATGTGCCGGCGGTATTGTGGAATGGTGGCAAAGGTAAGTTGTAGTTTCCAACGATGAAAGGTGAATTGAGCGGAGGCAATATCCGGTTTCAGGCCGGGGAACCACAAAACAATAGGTTTGATAAACGTATCACCAACCTGCCTGTATTTTCCGCTCGAAGTTTTCAAAATCTTCCCTGAGCCGCTCCTCCAAGCGCCCGCGCAGCTCTGCCTCGGCGAAGCTGAATCGTATGGCGTTGAAAGCCAATTGTTTGATCTCGGCGTAGCCCGGCGCGTGATGCCGGTACAGCAGCACGTATTCCTCGGTGAGGTTGCCGCGCAGCACCCCGGCGTCGTCGGTGCTGAGGACGAAGGGCACGCCGGCCCGGCGGAACATGCTTACCGGGTGATCCTGCGGGCGTATGCCGAGGATGAATGCGTTGCTGCTCAGGTTGATCTCTATGGGTATGCTGTTGGCGGCTAAGTGCCGGAGCAGTTCCGGCGATTCGTATGGGATGCCCACTCCATGCCCGATGCGGTCGGCGCCGGCTATGCGCACCGCGGCGTCGATATGCCAGGTGAGGTCTTCGGGCTTCACCAAGCCTAAGGTGAGTTCGCCGGCGTGGAGGGCGCATTGCACACCGGGGAACCGCTGCCGCAGAAACTGGAAAAAGCGCATGTGCAGGGCGTAATCCTGCATGGCGGTGGGGTTGTCTTCCGGCGCTACGATGTTGACGCCCACGATGAGGGGTTCCGCCTGCGCCGAGGCGAAACCCAGGGCGAGATCGGCAAAGACCTGGGCAGGCGGCTTCACGCGCAGCACGTAGTTCTGGTAGCGCATGGCAAAGCGCTCATCGTCTATTGCTTCCGCCTGGTGCAGGCGGCGCACCATGGCATTGTGGGCCTCCACGCTTGGTTGATAAGACGGATGGGAACTGATCTCTACCAGCAATACGCTCAGGAGCGGGAAGAGCGAGGCAGAGTCGCCGGCGTGTGTGCGCAGCAGTTCATCCCAGCGCGATTCGGGCGAGATGCCGTGCCGCACCGGCATGAACATGGTTTCGATGTACGACACACTTTCCGTTATTGCGCGGCGCTTGAGTTCGGCAAGCCCGGCGCCGAGGCAACTGTCTATCACGGGATCGAAGGCGGGGAAGGTGGCAAAGAAGTGGTCGTGGGGGGAAAGTTCCGCCTTGGCCGGTTCGTAGTTGAAGTTTGACCAGCGTTGCAAGAGCCTGACGGAATAGGCGTCGAGCAGTCCTTCGGCCCGCAGTTCGGAGAATTTGGCCCATTGCCGGCGTTCTTTCCGGACGGGCCGGAAGCCGGGCGCCCGCAAGTCTAACGAAGTACGGTGCAACCAAAAATCATGCAAAAGGGCCTGTTCTACCAATGTCTCCGCATATACAGAGCCGTGAAAGTGGTGGTGCAGGTCGGCGCCTTTGGGCATGAGGTGGAAGAACTGCCGCAGCGCCGGCACATCATGCCGGATGGATTGAAGATAGGCGTCGATGCGTTCTTCACCGGGCAAGGATTGAGCGGGGAGGCGGGCAGAGCAAAAAATAACGGCGATTGCTAAAACAAGTGATTTCATCCCGCGAATATAACAGGATTGAGGAAGAATCACATCAGTCACCTGAAAGCGCCCAGGCAAAACGCACTCGAAACCGAAGCGGGTCGAACAAATCGGTTTTTTCCTTGTCCTGAATATTTGTCTTTGCCAAAAGAGGCATATATTCGCACCGCCTCATCAAAAGGATATTGCCTGGGCGATATAATCACAACTGAAAACCAAAAACCTGAGATCATGCAAACCATCCTCGGCGCCACCGGCGTCATCGGCAAGGAAATAGCCAAAAGTCTTCCCCAATACACGGATCGCATTCGCCTGGTAAGCCGCAATCCCAAACCGGTAAATCCCGGCGACGAACTCTTGGCTGCCGATCTGCTCTCCGCAGAGCAGGTGGACAAGGCCGTAGAAGGTTCCGATGTAGTCTATCTCACCGCCGGCCTGCAGTACAGCGCCAAGATATGGCAACAGCAGTGGCCGCTCATCATGCAGAACGTCATCGCCGCGTGCTCGAAGCACGGCGCCAAACTCGTCTTTTTCGACAATGTGTATGCGCTCGGAAAAGTAGAGGGATGGATGAAGGAAGACACGCCCATGCGGGCCGTGAGCAAAAAGGGCCGGGTGCGGGTCCAAATTTCAGAAATGATCTTGAACGCCGTGGACAAAGGGCAATTGCAGGCCATCATCGCCAGGGCTGCCGACTTCTTCGGCCCGGATACGCCCCTGAGCTTCCTCAACGTCCTGGTGCCTGAAAACTTCGCCAAGGGCAAAAGCGCCCAGTGGATGATGAACGACAAGGTGCGCCATGTCTATACCTACACGCCCGACGCCGGCAAGGCCACCGCCATGCTCGGCAATACCGAAAGCGCGTACAACCAGATATGGCACCTGCCTTCCGACCCCAATGCCATTACCGGCAAAGCGACGATCGAGTTGTTTGCCCGCGAGTTCGGCATAGAGCCGAAATACATGGTGCTCAATAAATTCATGCTCCAGTTGGCGGGGCTTTTTATACCTCCCATCCGCGAAAGCATTGAACTCCTGTACCAATACGACTCCGATTACCTCTTCGACAGCAGCAAGTTCAACAAGGCTTTCAACTTCACGCCCACTACTTATGCCGAGGGAATAGCGGCTACGGTGAGGTGGTATAAGGAGAAAGCGGGGTAGCGAATTTTCGCTGCTTTTTCAAAAATCTGCCGTACTTTCGCAGCGCCAACACATCAACTCGAAAATCCTCATCAATGAGCAGAAGAATCAAAAAAGTAGCCGTATTGGGTTCCGGCGTCATGGGCAGCGGCATCGCCTGTCATTTTGCCAACATAGGCCTCGAAGTTTTACTCTTGGACATCCTGCCGCCCAACCTCGGCGAAGCAGAAAAAAACAACCGCAGCGCCCGCAACCGCATGGCCGATACCGCCTTAGCCAATGCCGTCAAATCCAGGCCGGCGCCCTTGTACGACAAAAAATTCACCGCCCGCATCCATACCGGCAACTTTGAAGACGACATGCCCCACATCAAAGATTGCGACTGGGTCATCGAGGTAGTCATCGAGCGCTTGGATATCAAAAAGCAAGTATTCGAGCAGGTGGATCGCCACCGCAAGCCGGGCAGCATCGTCAGTTCCAATACCTCCGGCATCCCCATCAACCTCATGCTGGAAGGCCGCAGCGAGGATTTCCGCAAGCACTTCCTCGGTACGCACTTCTTCAACCCGGTCCGCTACATGCGCCTTTTGGAGATCATTCCCACCCCGGAAACCGATCCGGCCCTGACGGACTTCCTCATGCACTACGGCGACGTGCATCTCGGCAAGCAGACAGTGCTGTGCAAAGACACCCCCGCTTTCATTGCCAACCGCGTGGGCGTGTATGCCATGGCCAAGATATACCAACTCACCACCGAGCTGGGCCTGAGCATAGATGAAGTGGACAAACTCACGGGCCCGGCCATCGGCCGCCCCAAAACCGGCACCTTCCGCCTCGGCGACCTCGTAGGACACGACACCGCCGCCAAGGTCATCATGGGCCTCAAGCAAAATTGCCCCAACGACGAACAGGCCGCCACCTTCGAGATACCCAAATATCTCCAGTTCCTGCTCGACAACAACTACCTGGGCAATAAATCCGGCCAGGGCTTTTACAAAAAGACCAAAGAGAAGGACGCCTCCGGTAAAGACATCATCCTGGCGTTGGACTTAGAGACTTTAGAGTACAAACCCACCCAGAAGTCCTCCCTCGCAAGCCTCGGCCTGAGCAAACAAATAGACAACCTGCACAAGCGCATCAACGCCTTGGTGGACGCCCAAGACAAGGGCGGCGAATTGGTGCGCCGATCCTTGGCCGGGCTTTTCGCCTACGTCTCCAACCGCGTGCCGGAAATCTCCGACAACCTCTTCAGCATAGACGACGCCATGCGCGCCGGCTACGCCTGGGACCTCGGGCCTTTTGAATACTGGGACATCATCGGCGTGCAACGCGGCGTGGAATTGGCCGAAGCGCAAGGCGAAAACATAGCTCCCTGGGTCAAAGAACTGCTCGCTGCCGGCCATTCGCATTTTTACCAGCACTTGCATGGACAGCGCCGGTACTTCGATATGCATACCCGCAGCTACAAGGCCATTCCCGGCAAGGAATCGCTCGTCATTCTCGACGATTTCCGCGATGCCTCCCCCGTGCATACCACCTCCGAAACCATCCTGCACGACATCGGCGACGGGGTGCTCTGCCTCGAATTCACCAGCCCGCACAACACCATAGGCGAAGGCGTGCTGCGCGGCATCAACGAAGCCATCCAGATTGCCGAAGACGGCGACTGGAAGGGCTTGGTCATCGGCAACAACGCGACCAACTTTTCCGTCGGCGCCAACCTCATGATGATCGCCATGATGGCTTACCAGCAGGAATTCGACGAACTGAACATGGCCGTCAACCTCTTCCAGCAGACTACCATGCGCTGCCGCTATTCCGCCATCCCGGTGGTAGCGGCCACCCAGGGCTACGTTTTCGGCGGCGGCTGCGAGACGCTCATGCATTGCGACGCGTCGGTGTGCTCGGCGGAGTCGTACATCGGTTTGGTGGAGGTTGGGGTAGGCGTGATCCCCGGAGGCGGAGGCACCAAGGAGTTTGCCGTTCGGGCATCCGATGCCTTCCGCGAGGGCGATGTGTATATCCCCACGTTGATTGAAAAGTTCAAAACCATTGCCATGGCCTCGGTGGCTACTTCCGCATACGAGGCCTATCACTATGGCTACCTGCTGCCGGGCCGCGATTCCGTGGTGCTCAACAAAGACAGGGCCATAGCCGAAGCCAAGAAAAAGGTGCTGGAATTGGCCGGTAATTACGTGCAGCCCATTCCGCGCAACGACGTATATGTGTTGGGGCGTCAGGGCCTCGCCGCGCTGCTGCTGGCCGCCAATGAACTGCGCCTCGGCGGGTATGCCAGCGACCACGACATCAAGATAGCCCAGAAGGCGGCCTATGTATTATGCGGCGGCGACCTCACCGCGCCGCAGCACGTCTCCGAGCAGTACCTGCTGGATGTCGAACGGGAAGCCTTCCTCAGCTTGTGCGGAGAACAGAAAACGCTGGAGCGCAT
>CAZNYK010000020.1:36977-41585 GCA_964577215.1 uncultured Saprospiraceae bacterium | reverse complement strand
GATGCACATCCAGGGCGGCTTTTGCCGAAAGTTATCTGTGGATTAGATTATTACCGCTTAACCACTTTCTCCACCACGCTGCTTCCATCCGTCTGTACGCGAAGGAAATACATCCCGCGGGGTACATCCGTCAGGCTGAAAGGCAGCAACTGCGGACCGGCGCCGAGTTCCAGGGATTGCTGCTTCAGCAGGCGCCCGTCGGCGCTGAGCAGGTGCAGCGTGACGCGGCTGTTGCGCTCCAGGCGGAAAGCCACGTTGATGAAATCGCTGGTCGGGTTGGGGAAAATCTCTAATTTGGACTCGCCCTCCGCGGCCTCAGCT
Source organism: uncultured Saprospiraceae bacterium (assembly GCA_964577215.1). Classification (GTDB taxonomy): domain Bacteria; phylum Bacteroidota; class Bacteroidia; order Chitinophagales; family Saprospiraceae; genus UBA2329. Next base: position 41,264 of record CAZNYK010000020.1, on the reverse strand, counting down.
ATGGAAGTAGTGACCCCGGGCTGCACAATGGCGCCGCGGCTGGGCGCTACGGCACATGACAGGTCGCCATCTGAAGAGGTGACACACGCTTCGGAGTTGTAGTTGAACATGTCCATGATCTCGAAATCGTCCATGTACCATCCGATTCCCTGCTCGGGGGTGCTGGGGTTTTGGGCATTGGTGGAAAAGCGGAACCGCACGATGATTTCCTGGCCGGTATAAGCGCTGAGATCATAGTACGTATCTACAAATCCGTTGCTGCTGCCCCAGAATGCCTGCACGTCGGGCGTGGCAAAGGCGGTGTAATATATCCGGCCCCTGTAGCCGTTCCTGAACACGTATTCTTCCGGCCTTGTCCAGCTATTCCCACCATCGGCGGAGATCAGCACAATGCCGCCGTCAATACCAGGCTCGGTGCGGTAGGAGTGGTTGAAACGCAGCACGGGTTGCGTGCCCGACACCTGGATGGGATCGATCAGTTGGAGCACCTGGTCATTTTCCCGGTCGGTGCTGGGCACAAACCAGGCGAATTGACCGCTCGACGCGGGGCTTTCCGCAATGTCCCAGATATCTATGCCCACAAGCGCTTCCCGGCCCCAGTATCCGTCGCCCTCTTCCATGTCGTCGTAGAATTGGCGGATAGACTTGAGGTCGGGGGAAGAAGCCAGGCGGTAGGTGATCACTTTTTCATCGCCGGAGCTGACATCACCGAGCGAGAAGGTGAGAAGGTCGCCATTGATGCTGAAGTTGGGGGCGCCGGTCACAGAGCCGGGGATAAAGGCGGCGCCATTGGGGATGATGTCGTTCACGATTACGTTGTCGGCCGTATCATCCTTGTGATTGGCCACGGTAATGGTGACGGTTATCTCATCGCCGGCATTGATAAGAGGGGTTAGAGATTTGGCAATTTTGAGTTCCTTGATGCATTGAGGTTTTACGTCGAAGCCCTGGAAGCCGTCGTTCCGGTCAAAGTTGTCGCCCTGGTCGGCGCTGTAGCCCAGGCCGCGGCGGGCAAAGACTTCCCAGATGAGGCATTCGTGGGCGCCGTCGAAGTTGATGATGTCGGCAGCGATGATGGCATCCCGGCCATCGATAAATCCGGGCAGGCAGTTTTGGAACTTCATGCCGTCCATTACGAGGCGGATGGCGATGTTGTTGCCGCCTGTACCATTTAAGAGGTCTTCGTCCCATCCATATTCATCTACCAGGCGCCAGTACAAATCCCAGAGCATGCCTACCCACACTTCTCCGACGTCGTGCGGCCTGGTAGTGCCGATGATGTCGTCGAAGGTTTGCCTGTTGATATTGGGATCGGTGGAGTAGGGGAGGCGGCGGATTCCGCTGCCGTTCGGGGAACTGCGAACGGCGAAATTGCCGATGCCGCGCGGCTGATTGCCGGTATCGCCATTTTTCACGGTGGTTATGAGGGTGAAGAAGTCGCTCCATCCCTCGCCCATTTGTTCGCCGTTGAAGAGGCAGTCGGCCTGGGAGGGCCCTCCTGTGAGGCGATTGGAGATGCCGTGGCCGTATTCGTGAGCGATGATGCCGTTGTCAAAGCTGCCGTCAATTCTGGCAGGGCCGGTATTTTCAGGCTCCTGGAGACGGACGACAACCTCTGCGCCGCTTTCCAGGGCCTGGATGATGAGTTGGCAGGTTCCGTTTTTGACCATTATGGCAGGGATGTTCACGTTGGGAATGGTTCCCACATCTGCCATGCCGCCCACATTTTCTTCGATATTGCAAATGATCACGGCGATGGCGCCTGCTAATTGGGCATTGCGCACTTTTTGCTTGAAAAAGCATTCGCCCCGGCGGATCAGGGCAATTTTGCCGGCTACTTCTGCGCCGTTCACGATAGGCTGGCAACACAGTTCAGGCAAAGAAGAGCCGTCGAAAGCGCGCGCCACGCTGCCGATGACCGGGACGTCGGTAATGGGTGGGCCGAAACTGGCTGTGCCGGCCTCGTATTCGCCGGAAATGATTTCAGGTTCAAGCACGGTCAGATATTCGCTCCGTCCCTGGTTCCAAAGGAACATTTGCATGCGCGGAGCACTCCCGTCCGGGGGAGTGGCGAAATTGGCGTTGTTGGTGCCTCCTCCGTCCTGGGCTTCTGCGCGTACTGCATCGGCGCCGATGCCGCCACGGCCATAATTGTTTTCCTGGAAATTGCCGGCAGCCTCATTGAAACCGTAATAATAGTTGATGTCGTGCATCATGTTGGCCATGTAAAAGAGATTGACCACTGCCGCTTCGCGCATCTCTTCAGGTTCCAGGTCGGGATTGTACGGAAAATCGAAAATAAGGTCGTTTCCTCCGTCGGGTTCGTCATTGGAGGAAGTATTGGCATTGTTTAGGTCCAAGTATGAGCGGACGTTGTTGCCGCGGGTGATGGTAAATTCCGGGCCGGGTTGGCCGTTGGTGTCGTGCCAGCCGTGGGGAGAAGCGAGGGCGTCGGCGGGGTTGAGCACGATCTGTTGAACGCCGTGGATGGGGCTTTCAGCCGGAAGGGGGAATACGTTGTATTGCGCGCCGTCGGCGAGCATGGGGCCGGCGAAAGCCTGGCGGGCGGTCTCGACTGCATTTTCTACGCAATCCGCTCCATGCGCGTGGTGGCCGTTGTCCTGGAAGTTGCAATAGACCGTCCAGTTGTTTTTCTCCAGGATTTCACCGGTAAGAGCGTCCACGCGGATGCTCCACCAATCGGGCGTGTCTACCTGGTCTAAAGTGACGTGCCAGGCCAGGCGTACAGTGCCCTGGTTGCGCATCTGCTGAAAGACCAATTTCACGTTAATGTCTGATTGTGCCATCGTGCCGCCATCGTAAATATAGAGATTCGGCCCGGGATGGCCGACCTGGCGCAAGGTGGTTTCGTGATAGACGCCTACGTGTTTGGCTGCAAAGTCAATAGCCTGCCGCGACGTGAGCAAGGGCTGCGTGGTATTGACCCTGCCTGCCAAGCCGGGTACGAACCGGTGAACTGCGTAGCCGACTTTGCCGTCAGGCTTTACGTGTACGCCCATGATGGCGGTATGCACTTCGATACCGGCATGGCGCTGAATGAAATACAGGTGCGTGACGCCGTTGTGTTCCGTGCTGTAGCTGTCGCTGAGGGTCATCCCGGCGACATCATCGGCGCTGAGCTCCCATTTTTCCAGGTTGGCCTTGACGAAATCGGCGGCGATGTCAAGGGGATCGCGTTGCTGGGAGAAGGTATTCACCGAAAAGAATACCTGGCAAAGCAAGATGGTTGCGGTAAAAATTTGTAACTTCATGTTTGAGAAAAATTATAGACGTTAAATGCCTGAATGCACAAAAAGTTGAAGGACCAAGGCTGGTGGAAGGGTTTAGAAGGCACAAATATATGTCGTCGCCGGGGTTTGCCAAGGAGTCAAATAAAAAAAAAGAGAATGCAGCCGACAAATTGGCGAATAGTGCGGCAGGAAATTACAACTCGCCCCGCAAGCGCCGGTATGCATAACAAGCAGCGCCTACGATCCCGGCGTTGTTGAGCAGCCGGGCGGGTACTACAGGCGTATCCACTTTAAAAAATTTGGAGTACATATCGAAATCCTTGCTGATGCCGCCGCCGAGAATGAACAGGTCAGGGGAGAGCAAGCGCTCCATGTGAAGCAGGTATTCATTGAAGCGCTTGCCCCATTTTTCCCAGGACAGGTCGAACTTTTTGCGGGCTGAGTTGGACACATAGTGCTCGGCGATCATATTGTGCATGATCAGGTGGCCGAACTCCGTGTTGGGCACTTCCCGGCCGTTCACAAAAAGCGCCGTGCCGATCCCGGAGCCTATAGTGATGAGCAATACGGTTCCGGGCTTGTCTTTTCCTTTGCCGAATCCCATTTCGGCGTAGCCGGCGGCATCGGCGTCGTTGAGCGCCATTACCGCCAGCCCTGAAGCTTCGCTGAACAGGGTCTCGATATTTTGGCCGATCCAGCTTTTGTCGATGTTGGAAGCAGAGTGCGCCACGCCATTGCGGACAATTGCCGGAAATCCGCAGCCGACAGGCCCGGACCATTTCAATCGCCGGGTGAGTTCTGAAAAGGTTTCCGCCATTCGCTCGGGAGTTGAAGGCTTGGGTGTTTCCAACCGAAGCCGCTCACTGCGCAGATCGCCGCTAAGCACGTCAACAACGGCGCCCTTCAGCCCGGAACCCCCAATGTCCACACCAAGAATTTCCATGATCTTCAAAGATTGAGTACGTGCTCCTGATCAATTGGGATTATTTTCAAGCCAAAACCCTGAAAATCAGCAAATCAGCAAATCAGCAAATCA
>CAZNYK010000020.1:16355-36877 GCA_964577215.1 uncultured Saprospiraceae bacterium | reverse complement strand
CAAATCAGCAAATCAACAAATCAGCAAATCAGCAAATCAGCAAATCACTTAATCACCTTCACTTTCATCCACACATCCTCCGTTGGGCGGTCTCCCGGTTGTGTAGTTGTTTGCGCTATTTTATCCAACACTTCGAAGCCTTCGATAAGTTGCCCGAAGACGGTGTAATCCCTGTCGAGGAAAGGCGTACCGCCGGAAGTGGTATATGCTTGCCGCTGGTCGGTAGAATACCTGATATTTTTCTGCGCTTCCAACTTGTCGAGGGTGGTTTCGTCGATGGGCCGGCCCTGGACGATGTAAAACTGCGACCCGGAGGAGGCCTTGGCCGGGTTTACCTGGTCGCCCATGCGCGCGGCGGCGAGCGCTCCTTTGACATGCACGAGCGAATCGACGAACTCAGCAGGCACGGTATAACCCGGTCCTCCGCGGCCCAGGGCCACGCCGGGCGCCGCGCCCTTGGAATCGGGATCGCCGCCCTGGATCATGAATCCGTTGATAACCCTGTGGAACAGGAGGTTGTCGTAATAACCGCCTTCAGCGAGCTTGAGAAAATTATCGCGGTGCTTCGGGGTAGCATCCGACAAGCGGGCGATCATCACTCCGAAGGGCGTTTCGATTTGAACGAGGCAGCCTTCCGGGGGGCTGATAGAGATACTTTTTTCCGTCATGCGATTTTTTTTGCCTTCTATGGCTTTTAAAGTAACAGAATAGGTGCCGGAGTGGAAATACCGGTGAGCAGGAGAAGCATCTGAGGAGGTTTGGCCGTCGCCGAAATCCCATTCAAAACTCGATGCTTTTTGCGACCGGTTCTCGAAGCGGATGGTTGCCGGGGCATGGGTGTCGCCTTCGTAGGAAAAGTTTGCCATGGGGCGGGAACACGAGGAGGCGAATGCGAGAACAACCACAGGGAAAAATATGGTTTTGAGAGTCATTTTGTATCAGCGTTTATCGAACAATGCGGATTTTCATTTTCACATCTTGAAGCGGCCGGTCGCCGGGGGCTGTGGGCACCGCTGCGATTTTGTCTATGACGTCCATGCCTTCCACCACTTCGCCGAAGACCGTATATTCGGCGTCCAGGAATGGAGTGCCGCCGATCTCGCGGTAGAGCCTGCGCTGCTCCGGGTTGTATTTAATGCCTTTTTGTTGCTCTATTTGGGTGAGTGCCGCGTCTTCCATGGGCTTTCCCTGCACGATGTAGAATTGCGAGCCGGAGGAACGCCTGGCGGGGTTTACCTGGTCGCCTAACCTGGCTGCTGAAAGCGCGCCTTTGAGGTGAGGCGCCCCAATTTCCGCGTCAATTTCGTAGCCGGGGCCGCCCTGGCCCAGGGCAGCGCCGGGAGGCGCGTTGCGGGAGTCGGGGTCGCCGCCTTGTATCATAAAGTTTTGAATGACGCGATGAAACAGGAGGTCGTCGTAATACCCTTCCTTGACCAATTTGATGAAATTGTCGCGGTGTTTGGGAGTGGAATTGTACAACATCACTTTCATGTCGCCGAATTCCGTTTGGATAAGCGCATACGTGTACTCGCCCCGGCCACAGGCGCCGGCGAGCATCAGGAGAGCAAATGCAAAAACAAAAAAGGAAAGTCTTTTCATGTTGTTGAGATTATTGTAAAAGGAAATACCTGTTCCTTGGTTTCACCAACTCCTCAAGTTTGCTGCGTTGCATGGCTACCCATTGCCCGCTATTCCCTCCTCCATTTCCAACTCCCTGAAATACAGGATGATCTTCTCTTTGAGGAACTGCTCCTGCTCTTCCAATGGGCGCGGCGGCACAGGTTTGAGGAGTTGCCAGTGCGGCCAGCCGTCGGCGTCGCGGCCAATGAATTGGTAGTGCCCGTCATAGCTCATCAACCTGCAAACCGCGATGTGCATCAGGTCTTGTTTTTCTTCTTTGGAGAAGCGCTGCTTCACGCGGCCGAGTTCCTGCAGCCCGATGATGAACAACAGTCCGTTCAGGTCGGGCAGGCTGTCGCGTTTGAAAGCGTCTTTCACCCAAGTGCGCACGCGTAGCCATTCAAAGTCGAATTCCCAGTTTTCCATGGTATCGGGTTGCAAAGATATCAATCTTCGGCTTCTTCGATGTCTTCTTCGTTGAGAATCCCGAGTGCGACGAGCGCTTTTTCCGAAGCCATCTGCTCTGCACTTTTTTTGTTGAAATCATCGGCGGTGGAAACTTTCTTGCCATCTACGATGACGGCAACCTTGAAGCGGTCCCGTTTTTCAAATTTATACCGGGCCAGCAGTTTATAAGCTACGGTCTGTCCGTTTTTCTGGCACCATTCCAGTAGCTGGCTTTTGTAGTTGTCGTCATAATTTTCCAGTTCATGAACGTTGACGTGGCCCATGAGCATTTTGCGAATGACGAAGTCCCGGGTGGAGCGGTAGCCGCATTCCAAGTAAATGGCCCCTACGAGGGCTTCCATGGCATTGCCGAGCATGGAGCGGCTGAGCCTGGTGTTGTTGTATTCGGCAAGGATCTCATCCAAGCCCATTTTGTCGGCAATTTTGTTGAGCGACTGCCGTTTGACGATCTTGGAGCGCATTTTAGTGAGGAAACCTTCGTCGCTGTTGGGGTATTTTTTGAACAGATACTCTGCTACGATGGTGCCGAGCACTGCATCGCCGAGGTATTCGAGCCGTTCGTTGTTGTTGGAGTATGTTTTGTCGGTGGAGGAGGATTTGTGGGAGAAGGCTAATTTGAAAATAGACAAATTAGCAGGGGTAAAGCCAAGCAAGGGGCGAAGCCGGGCAGTCAGCTCTTTGTCCTTGGCAAAAAATCGATTGTAAAGGCGGAATAGAAATTTCAAGGTTGTCCCTGTTATAAAATCCCAAAATTACCACAATAGCATAGAATTACCCTTCAAACGCTTTAAAAATTACTGAGGCATTGTGCCCGCCGAACCCGAAAGTGTTGCTCAATGCCGCCCTGACGCGTCGCTCCTGCGTTTCGTTGAAGGTGAAATTCAACCGGTTATCCAGTTCCGGGTCGTCGGTAAAGTGATTGATAGTAGGGGGGATAAAGCGGTGCTGAATTGCAAGGATACATGCAATGGCCTCCACAGCGCCGGCTGCGCCCAGGAGGTGGCCGGTCATCGATTTGGTGGAGCTGATATTGGTTTGATAAGCATGATCGCCGAAAACCTTTTGGATGGCTTTCACCTCTGCAATGTCGCCAAGCGGTGTAGAAGTGCCGTGTACATTGATGTAGTCGATATTTTCAGGCGGCATGCCTGCGTCTTCCAGCGCGGTTCTCATTACGTTGGTAGCGCCCAGGCCTTCGGGGTGGGGCGCGGTAATGTGGTATGCATCGGCGGTAGCGCCGGCGCCGGCTACCTCAGCATAAATGTGGGCGCCTCTGCGTTTGGCGTGCTCCAACTCTTCCAGTACAAGTCCGCCGGCGCCTTCACCCAGGACGAAGCCGTCGCGGTCCAGGTCGAAAGGCCGGGAGGCAGTGAGATAATCTTCGTTGCGGGTAGAAAGCGCTTTCATGGCATTGAACCCGCCGATGCCGGATTTAATGATGGCAGCTTCTGCACCGCCGCATACGATGACGTCATTCCTGCCCATGCGGATATAATCAAAGGCATTCATGACGGCATGGGTCGAAGAAGCGCAGGCCGATACGGGAGCGTAATTGATACCGCGGAACCCGTATTTAATGGAAATATACCCCGCAGCAATATCCGGGATCATTTTGGGGATCATGAAAGGATTGTAGCGGGGGTGAAATCCGCCCAGTACAAAATCTTCGATCTCCTTTTCCAATGAGCCTAAACCGCCGATGCCCGATGCCCAGATCACTCCTATGCGGTCTAAATTGAGTTGATCCAATTGTTGGGGGATGCCCGCATCGGCAATGGCCTCGTCGGAGGCAATGAGGGCGAAATGGGCGAAAACGTCCATTCTGCGGGCCTCCTTGCGGTCGATATGATCTTCGACGTTGAAGTCTTTGACCTCGCATGCAAAACGGGTTTTGAACAAAGACGCATCAAACCTCGTAATGGGATTGGCGCCGCTTACCCCGGCTTGCAACCCTTTCAAAAAGGCATCTTTGTTGTTTCCTATGGGGGTAATTGCACCCAACCCCGTTACGACTACTCGCTTCATAACCTGGACCTTGAAATATAGGTTAAAGGAAAATACTCAGATTGTCATTCGGAACGGATAAGCTCCAACAGAGCCGCCAGAAGCAGGCAAAAGAGAAGACGCCCGCAAATCAATGATGTGGAAATCTGCTTTGCGGGCGCCGTTGATTTGGAGTACCGGCCGTGCTATCCCTTTGCGGAGTGCGCTTCGAGATACTCGATGGCCAAGCCTACTGTTTGTATTTGCTCGGCCTGATCGTCGGGAATGGAAATGTTGAACTCTTTCTCAAATTCCATGATCAGTTCCACCGTGTCTAAAGAGTCAGCGCCCAAATCGTTGATGAAGCTTGCCTCGGGGGTTACTTCCGATTCGTCAACGCCAAGCTTGTCCACGATGATCTTCGTCACTCTTTCTGCAATGTTTGACATAATCAATCTACTTTAGGATTGTTAAAATTTCGCTGCAAAGAAAGCTAAGACCTTTCGATTGGCAAAGTTTTTACTTTTTTTTTTCAAGCGCCGGGGTTGAGGCGCGTTTCCCATCTGCGGGCAGGACCATTCAACGCCTCGCCTGAGATGAGGCATCGTTGATGCGCAAAAGGCGGAATTTCCAAATAAGTTGTACTTTTACGCCTTGATTATTGTAAAACGTACACTTAGTTGGGCGCCGCAAGCGCCGACATCCAAATAGTACCATCCAATGCGCAACGTTGAACACCGAAGCACTAAAATCGTAGCAACCGTAGGCCCGGCATCCAGAGCCCCTGAGGCATTACTCGACCTTGTCCATGCCGGCGTGGATGTTTTTCGCCTCAATTTTTCTCACGGCACGCATGAGGATCACCTTGAAGTGATCAACCATATTTGCGACATCAACGAAAAACTCGGCGCCCACATCAGCATACTGGCCGACTTGCAGGGGCCGAAACTGAGAGTGGGAAAGATAGCGAACAACGCCCTCGAACTTCAGGAAGGGGATGTGGTCACTTTCGTCAATGAACCTTGCGAGGGTACCATGGAAAAAATATACATGAGTTATACCCAGTTTCCCCAGGATGTGAACGTGGGCGAAACCGTAATGGTGGATGATGGGAAACTCGTCTTCGAGGTGGTGGAAACGAATAAAAAGGACCTGGTACGCCTCCGGGTAATGCATGGCGGAATCCTTTCTTCCAATAAAGGCGTCAATTTGCCCAATACGAAGGTGTCCTTACCCGCGCTTACCGAAAAGGATATTGCAGACCTGGATTTCATCCTGACGCAGCCGGTCAACTGGATTGCCTTGTCTTTTGTGCGCTCCCCCAAAGACCTGAAAGACCTGCAAATACGCATAGACGCCAAAAACCACCCGGCTAAGATCATCGCCAAGATTGAAAAGCCGGAAGCGATAGAACGGATAGACAAGATCATCAAGCACTCCAACGGCATCATGATAGCGCGCGGCGACCTCGGCATCGAAATGCCCATCGAACGGTTGCCGGTCATTCAGAAGCAGATCATCGAAAAGTGCATCCAGCGCGCCAGGCCGGTCATTGTGGCTACTCAAATGATGGACAGCATGATCACCAACCCCAGCCCAACCCGCGCCGAAGCCACAGACGTAGCCAATGCCGTACTCGACGGCGCGGATGCCGTAATGCTGAGCGGAGAAACTGCTACCGGGAAATTTCCGGTACGCGTGGTGGAATATATGAGCCGCATTATCCACGAGGCAGAAAAGCATGATATGCCCCAACTGAAACGCCCGGTGCCTCATGTGAAAAAACGCACTTTCCTATCAGACGTCATTTGTTACAACGCCGCACGTTCTGCTGAAGAGGTAAATGCCAGGGCCATAGTCGGCATGACCAGTTCGGGGTATACCGCTTTTATGGTTTCGAGCTACCGGCCCAACAAGCAAATATTTATATTCTCCAACCGGATGCACATGCTCGCCACCCTGAACCTGGTATGGGGGGTGCGCTGCTTTTACTACGACCGGTTCACCACCACAGATGAAACCTTCCAGGACGTAAATGAAATTTTAAAGAAGGCCGGAAAACTGATCCCGGGCGACATCGTCATCAACACGGGAAGTATGCCCATTCACAAACGCCTGCGTACAAATATGATGAAGGTAACCGAAGTAGAATAATCACTCAAAAGAAGCTGAAATTTGTCACAAAAAGGCATTCTTTTTGCAATAGTAATTGAATGTTTTTTTCTTTTTTCATCTATTTCAGCTTTTTTCGCGGCTAAACTTTGCTTTTTTCGTAAAATTCACCCAGGTGTTTAATGAACGGCTTTTTATTTTCAATGTCACAAGCGAGAAAAAAAAATAAGAGCCTTGAAAGGGAATGAAAAAACCCAATTGTACTTTTGTAGTGCCGAATGAGAAACAGCTACCCTTGCTCGGTTGATAACTTGAGGCTTCTCATCCGGTTTTTGTAACCCGGCGCCCCGTCCGGTGAACGGGAAACAATAAACAGACACTTTTCTTTTTGCCGTTTTGGCTTTGAACAAGGCTATTCAATCGCGTTCTCCCCGTTGAGTTTAGAGGCAATGGAAGAGTTGAAAAAAATTCCTGAAGCACTTACCTGTTTCAGGACTTAAGCTCTGTTGAAGAAAACATAAATATGCTGCAGCAGCCCGTTTTAAGGGTCGCAGACAACTTCCAAAAAGCACTTAAAACTGTGTAAATTTGTTTTATGTGATAGGGGGGAGACTTCTAACCAAGGGGTTTCTCCCCCTTTTCTGAAGGAAGGAGCAAGGAGCCGGCTTTCGGGAAAAAGGATTGAAGAAAAAGCAGACCGGGCCTTGACCGGTCCGCAAGGGATAAAAAGAATTTTTTCGTGTGATTATGATTTGTAGAGGACCGGAGTGAACCATTCCGGTCTTTTTTATTTTCCAAAAGCCCATTGGAGAAAGTCGGGCATTACTTTTGCCCAGGTGGGCAGGTTGTGTTGCCCGCCGATGACTTCCACATATCGTATATCTTTATCCTGGCGGTAGCCAAGTTCTTTCAATTCGGCAATGAGGTCGAGGGTATCGTCGATGGAATCGATAATCCCGTTGTGGTTCCGGTCGGATTCTTCGTCCATAGTTCCGGTTTGCAGCCAGAATTTCAAACCTTCGCGTTTTTTGCTTCTGCGCACCAGGTTGTGCAGGATGCGATGCCCATCGGGATTTTGCTCCTGGAAGACCTGTGACCGCCACCAAAAAGAGCCTGAGAATACGCCGATTTTATTGAAGTGGTCGGAATGGCGCCACCCGATGTCAAAAGCGGAAAGCCCTCCAAGGGAGAAGCCGGCAATTACCCATGTTTTGTCTGGTTCGCTGCAACGGTAGCGACGCCGCATATCGGGCATAAGTTCGCCGATGATAAAATCGGCATAAGCTCCGGCTTTGGCGCCGCGCTGTTTGTAGTCGGGGTGATTGGTGATGCCGTATTCCTGGATGCGCTCTCCGGAAGCATGGACGGCAAAGACCAGCACTTCGCGAATCTTATTTTGCTCATAGAGTTGCTCCAGGATGTCAGCCATTCTTATGCTCTTCATATCCTGCCCATCGTTGAGCACCAGTACGGGGAACGACCGCTGAAGGTCTTGATAATATGATGGAGGAACGAAAACGTCTATTCTTACGGTGCGCTGGAGATGAACGGAGGGGAAGTTTTCCAGCAGGTGAATTTCCAATTGGGTCTTTGCCCTGAGGAATATCCGGGTGGATCGTCGTAAAACGCCGGATAGGGATTTGGGCAGAATACGCATGATAAATTTGTTTGCAAGAGGGATTACAGAAATAGTCAAGGGCCTTGTAATTATTGAAAAGCGCTTAACTTTGCCCCATTCTGTATGTAAGTTTTAAACGGTTCTTTTCATTTTCGTTGTGGGGCGGCAGCAAAGATACTCAAGAATGGTTAATGCTCTGCTCCAGTTTAAATCATCAAACATGCGACATTTACACATTCTTTTTCTGCTCTTCCTGTTCTCAGGCGCCTATGCGCAGCGCAACTGCGCCACGATGGATGTCTTGCAAGAGCAGTTGTTGCAAAATCCGGCCCTGGGTCAGCAGATGCAGGCCATTGAACAACACAACCAACACTACCACCAGCAGTTGGGCAATCAGCTCGAGACAAGGACAGTGATCACTATTCCGGTAGTATTCCATATTGTTCACAACGGCGACCCTGTCGGCTCCAATGAAAATCTTCCCGAATCCCTGATCCTGGCCCAGTTGGAACAATTAAATCTCGATTTAGCGCTGCTCAATTCCGATGCTTCCCTCATTCCTCCTCTCTTTCAGCCGGTAGCAGCCAATACGGAAATCCAATTTTGCCTGGCTCAGCGCAGACCGGACGGCTCACCCACCGACGGTATCAACAGGGTGCAGTATTCCCAAGCCTCCTGGACGATTTCGCAGATCAACAGTACCCTGAAGCCGGCTACCATCTGGGACCGCGATCAGTATCTGAATGTTTGGACGGTAGTATTCGGCGGCAGTAGTTCCGGGGTACTTGGGTTCGCCCAGTTTCCAGGAGGGAACCCCAATACTGACGGGGTCGTTGTGGCCCATTACTCTGTCGGTTCGGTGGCCAATCCTCATCCCAACGGCGGCAATTACAACAAAGGGCGCACCCTCACCCATGAGGTGGGCCACTGGCTCAACCTCCGGCACATCTGGGGCGATGCCACTTGCGGTAACGACTTTGTGGCTGATACGCCTGTGCATCAGACTTCCAACAACGGCTGTCCTGTATTTCCCAAAACCAATAACTGCCCCGGTGGACCCTGGACGGAAATGACCATGAACTACATGGACTACACCTATGACGCCTGTATGTACATGTTTACCAACGGTCAAAAAAACCGCATGCAGGCCGTTTTGGCGCCGGGCGGCGCCCGGTTCAGCCTGAACAACTCCCTGGGTTGTGTGCCTCCCGGCGGAGAATGCGCCGCACCTGCCCTGGCCCAGTTGAATGCATCGGAAATTACCGCCAATTCTGCCCGTCTCAACTGTACGGTCAGCGGGGTGAATGCCTACGACTGGCGCTACAGGGCTGCAGGAACGACTGCATGGACAGAACTGCCATCCACTGCCGCCGCGTTCACAACCATCAGCGGTCTTGCAGCTTCCACTACATATGAGTTCCAGGCAATGGTGCAGTGCGGCACGGTGTGGAGCGCTTGGTCGCCGGTGCAGACTTTTACCACCCTTGCTGACGCCTGCCCGGCCCCGGCCCAGGAACAATTGGCAGTTTCTAATCTCACGCCGGTTTCTGCAAGGCTCAACTGCTCCGTCTTCGGCGTAAATGCATATGACTGGCGGTACCGCCAGGTGGGGGCTACAGGATGGACGGAACTACCCTCTACTGCGGCGAACTTCACAGATCTGGGCGGGCTGACCCCGTCCACCACCTACGAGTTCCAGGCCATGGTGCAATGCGGCGCAGTGTGGAGCGCGTGGTCGGTTTCCTTTACTTTCTCCACGCCTGCCCCCGGCCCCTGCAATGCGCCCCTTCCGGGGCAGTATAGCGCAACTGAAATAACGAGTAACAGCGCCCGGTTCAATTGTACCGTAACCGGTGTAAACGGTTATTTATGGCGTTTCAGGGAATTGGGCTCTTCCAATTGGACTGAGCTTCCCTCTACGACCGAAAACTTCACCTATGTGTATGGTTTGCCTCCCAATACAAGGCATGAGATGCAGGTGTCATTGATCTGTATAAATGCGCAAAGCGCATGGTCGGGCTCTTTCAATTTTTCCACTATTCCAGGCGACGATGCCAGCTGCACAGCCCCACAGGTGAATCAGCTGTCCGCTCTTGATATTACTACCACTACAGCTTCCTTGAATTGCTCCCTTACAGGGGTGTCGGCATACAATTGGCGGTACCGGGCAACAGGCTCATCCGCATGGGTAGAACCGGCCCCCACTACCTCCGGCACAATACCCCTTGCCGGGCTATCGCCTGCAACCACCTATGAATTCCAGGTTGCAGTGCAATGTACCTCCGGCCAAACGTCGCCCTGGTCGGGTTCACAGACATTTGTCACAGAGGCGCTTCCGACTTGCGCTGCCCCGGCTGTATCGCAGCTTTTCGCCTCTGATATAAGCTCCGGCGGCGCCCAACTCAACTGCTCCCTCTCCGGGGTGTCGTCATATACCTGGCGTTACCGGCAGGTGGGTGCAAGTGACTGGGTTGCGCTGTCTTCCACTTCTGAAAACTTTGTTGTCATCAGCGGCCTCAGCGCCTCTACCGCTTACGAATTCGAGGTACTGGTGCTCTGCAGCAACGGTATAGCCTCAGATTGGTCGGATGCACAAACCTTTTCCACAGGTGGGGCGGTGTGTACCGCGCCCACCGTAGATCAAATTTCAGCCACTAATATTACGGCGTTTTCTGCCCGGTTGAACTGTTCGGTGAGCGGAGTATCGGCTTATCAATGGCGATACAGAGTTGTTGGTGCGCCTGCATGGATCGAACTTGGAAGTTCCACCGCCGGCTTTTTCGACCTGGCCAACCTTTCAGCCTCCACCAATTACGAATTTCAGGTAGCGGTACAGTGCGGCTCTACCTGGAGCAACTGGTCGGGCAGCAAATCCTTTTCCACGCCGGCTCCTCCTTCCTGCACCGCTCCTACTGCGCGCATGATGTATGCCGTGCAGATCACCTCCAGCAGTGCCCGTTTGTACAACTCTGCGGCGGGAGCAACCCAGTACCACTGGCGGTACCGGCCATCGGGCACTGGCACCTGGACAACTCCTGCTTCTACATCAGTTGGTTTCATTGACGTCGCGGGGCTTTCCCCGGGTACGAATTATGAATTCCAGGGAGCGATTTCCTGCGGCGCCGTCCAAAGCGACTGGTCGCCGTCTGGTTTTTTCACTACCCTTGGCTCCACCAGAGCGGGCGTTGCGGAAGAGCTGGAAGTTCATCTTTCTCCTGTGCCGGCCCGGAGTTTTATAAACGTTCAATTCCAACTGCCTGAAGCAGCTTTTGTTATCTTTGCTGCCGTAGATATTACCGGGCGCACCGTGCTGTTGGAAAAGCAGGGTAGGGTAGAAGCGGGCGCTCATACCCGGAATATAGGCCTGGAAGGCTTGCCTGCCGGCGTGTATGTGTTGCAAATGCAGGCCGGACGGGACGTCTGCCGGCAGATTTTCATCGTTTCAGGGGAGTGACCCAGGGGCTTCAAAAACATCTAAATTAAATACTGAACGAAAACGGCATGAAAAAAATCGGAATTCTCTACGGTTGGGAGCGCTCGTTCCCGGCTGCATTCGTCGAGCGCATCAACTCGAAAAAAGTGGATGGCATAGTAGCTGAGCAGGTGCATATCGACAAGGTAAAACAGGCGGAGCCGAGCGGCTACCAAGTCATTATTGACCGCATTTCGCAGGATGTGCCTTTTTACAGGGCATACCTGAAAAATGAAGCCATCTGCGGCACGGCGGTCATAAACAACCCTTTCTGGTGGAGCGCCGATGACAAATTTTTCAACAATGCGTTAGCTGTGAAGGTAGGCGTTCCGGTGCCCAAAACCGTGATCCTGCCCTCCCGGGATCATCCGGTTGATACCAAAGCGGAGTCTTTTTCCAACCTTGCCTTTCCTTTGGACTGGGAGGGAATGTTTGAGTACATCGGATGGCCGGCTTTTATGAAGCCTTTTGCCGGCGGAGGATGGAAACACGTGTACAAACTCCACTCATCCAATGAGTTTTTTGCCAAATTTGGCGAAACCGGCCAATTGGTCATGCTGCTGCAGGAAGCCATTGAGTTTGAGTCCTACTTCCGGGTGTACTGCATTGGGGCGAAATACGTCCGAATCATGCACTACGAACCGCGCAATCCGCATCACAAGCGCTATTCTGCCGAACACAATGTTTCGGAAGAAATGCTCAAGCTGATCGAGGATTACACCATCCGTCTCAACCAGGCGCTTGGATACGATTTCAATACAGTGGAGTTTGCCGTGCGCGACGGCGTGCCCTACGCCATCGATTTCGGCAACCCCGCACCTGATGCCGACCGCCACTCCGTAGGCGACGAAAACTTCGAGTGGGTACTGGAAACTTCCGCACAATACGCCATAGAGCGCGCCCTGGCGCACCAGGATGGTAAAGACAATCTCACCTGGGGCACCTTTGTGCAGCGCTCGGCAGGAGTTGATCTTGCTCCGGCTGCCAAAAAAGCTGCCGGAAAAAAGTGACAGGGTTGTTCAACCGTTTCACCCTATGCTGTTTTGAGCCGAAGGGCCGAAGGACGCCTTCAGCATATTTTGTGGTTTTACCTTTTGCACGCTAACTATGGAGCCTGTACGCCTGGCCATCTTAGACCTTAATGACAATACGCCCAACCTCAGCATTGGCCGTCTGAAGGAATTGGTGGCTATGTTTGCGGATGCCTATGAGTACGAGATATTCGACGTGCGCGGCAAGGCGGAAGTGCCGGATATGAGTTTCGACGTGTATATCTCTTCCGGGGGGCCCGGCAGTCCCCACGACGGAGACGGCGTGTGGGATGCCAAGTTATTTGATTGGATGGATGCGGTATGGCAATGGAACCTGGCGGATGAATTTCCGCCGAAACACGTTTTTTTCATTTGCCACTCCTTCCAGATGGCCTGCAAGCACTTTGGAATAGGCACGGTCAGCCGCCGGGGTTCTCCTTCTTTCGGTATCTTCCCCGTGTTCAAAACGGAAATGGGCAAAATGGAGCAATTATTCAGCGGATTGCCCAATCCTTTTCACGTGGCCGATTTCAGAGACTGGCAGGTGGTGGAGCCGGATATGCGGCGCATGGACGAACTGGGCGCTGAGATACTGGCATTTGAAAAAATCCGGCCTCATGTGCCTTTGGAGCGCGCCATTATGGCGGTGCGGTTCTCTCCCGAGATTTTCGGCACCCAGTTTCACCCCGAAGCCGATGCGCTGGGTATGCTCCATCACTTTGAAGACCCGGTGCGGAAAGCCAAAATAATCAAGGATCACTCAGAGGAAAAATACTTGGATATGATTGATCACCTCAATGATCCGGATAAGATAAGCCTTACCCAACGCATCATCCTGCCCATCTTCCTCAGCCAGGCTTTGCGCATTGTGCGCGCTGCCCGTTTGGAGCAGGAGCCGGTGATTTAAAAAACAGAGAGGCCATGATATCCCAACTGCGCAGTAGTTTCAACGCCGCCTTCACGCAGGCTAAGTACGATTCTTTTCTGAATGACCTGGTAGAGCGTTATCACCACCGTCCTCTTTTTAATGTGGCCGAAACTCCGGTTTTTATCCCCTCAGCGTTGCGGGATCGCCTGCAGGCTGCCTGCGATGATGTATGCGCTTTATTCCTGCGACCCGATTTCAAAGCGCTTTCTGAAGGCGCCTTACAGCCGGGGCAGGTCGTTCCCCGGGAATCGGAGCATTCCAACTTTTTTGTGATCGACTTCGGCATATGCCGGGATGAAGCCGGCGAACTCATACCGCTGCTGGTGGAAGCCCAGGGTTTTCCCTCCCTGTTTTGCTATCAGCACGTGCTGGCCGAAACCTACAAGCGCCACTTTGATACCATTCCGGCCCATTTCACCCACCTGTTCAATGGCCTTGACTCCGAGAGCTATATCGATCTGCTGCGCCGGTTGATCATAGGCGACAGCAAGCCCGAAAATGTCATTTTACTCGAAATAGAGCCGGAGAAGCAAACTACTGCCATCGATTTTTACGCCACGCGCGACATGCTGGGCATTCCTTTTGTGTGCCTTACCAAACTCAAAAAAGAAGGCCGTACCCTCTTCTATACGGATGACAACGGGCGGAAAATCCAGGTGGAGCGCATCTTCAACCGCATCATCTTCGACGACCTGGCGGCCCGTAAAGACCTGGTTTCGGAGTTTCACCTCACCGACGAGGTGGATGTGCACTGGGTAGGCCACCCCAACTGGTTCTTCCGCATCAGCAAGCATACCCTGCCTTTTTTCGACAGCCCTTACGTGCCGAAGTCCTTTTTTTTGGATAAGCTCCCTTCTATTCCCGGCGACCTGGAAAACTACGTGCTCAAGCCGCTGTTTTCCTTTGCCGGAATGGGCGTAGTGGTGAACCCCACCCGGGATGACATCGAAAAGATCGAAGACCCCGGCAATTACATCCTTCAACGGAAAATGCATTACGAACCTGTGGTGCCTACCCTCGACGATCCTGCCAAGGTGGAAATACGCATGATGATGGTTTGGGAGGATGGCGCCACGCGGCCCCTTTTGGTCAATAACTTAGTGCGCCTGAGCAAAGGGATCATGACCGGCGTGCGCTACAACAAAGACCGCACCTGGGTGGGCGGTTCAATAGGTTTTTTTGAGCCTTATTAAAAAGCCACCCCTGCGCTTCCGCGGGGATGACTTTTTATGAATGCTTCAATTATCACCCAAATTAACCAGGTTCAAAGAACGGGTATATCCGGCGGCGCAGGAGTGATTATTGTCACATCAATCACCTGATTTTTATCATTTCCCGCGTTGTGTAGTTGGAATACATTGAAAACCGAACCAAATACACACGGACATGAGAGCTGAAAAGGATTTTATTGAACTCGGCAAAGAAAAGATGGACCAGGTCAAGGCCTTCTTTGAAGAATTGGAAGTGCAACTCGCGCTTGGAAAGGCAGAAGCCAAAGAAGTTTTTGAGCGCGAAAAGCAAAACTTCATGGATTTTGTAGAAGTGCAGCGCACGCGCATGAAAAAGGATGAGGAACTCAAAATGGAACGCCTCAACGAATTGGAGGCCAGGATTGAAGCCCTGGCAGAATTGCTCGTGCAGCCAGTGCCGGATACCGTGGAAGCTTATGATGCAGCCAAGGAGAAGCTGTTGCATCATGTTTACGAAGTAGAAGGCATTTTGAAGGAGACCTATTCCGAAGCCGGCGCCGGGTTGCGGCCTTTACTCGACAACTTCAGAAATGCACTGGATGCCTATCGCATTCAGTTGGCGCTTAGCTCGTTGGAAAAACAGGCGGAGGCGGCTTCAAAAAAAGAAGAACTCGATTCCACGCTTGCCGAATTACTGGGGCGGCTGCGCGCCGATGAAAAGTCTGATGACAGGCTGCGGCATTTCAGTGAGGAAATGGAAACTGCTTTCGAGCATATGAAAAAAGCTGTTAAAGAATTGATCAAGTCTTGACCGACATCGTAAAACATAAAAACAGCCCCTCTCTGCTCGCAAGGTATGAGAAGGTCATTTCCGTGCTGGTCAAGTACGGCTTTGAGGATGTTTTGGCGCATCCTCCCTTTAATCGTTTTTTGCCTAAATTCAACAAGTACCTCCCCCTGCGGAACGGCAAACCGGTATATGAATCCAGCCGCTATGAGCGCATTCGCTTGGTGTGTGAAGAGTTGGGCACCACCTTCATCAAGTTTGCCCAAATCGCCGCCAACCGCCCCGATGTATTGCCGGAGGAACTCATTTCCGAACTGGAGCGCTTTCACGATCATGTGCCGTTTATTCCGGCACAGAATATTGTATCCGTTATCCGGGAAGACCTCGGGAAAGAACCGGAAGAACTTTTCGAACGATTCGATCGAAATCCCATTGCTTCGGCCTCCATTGCCCAGGTGCACCGCGCCCGTCTGAAAGGAGGCAAAGAGGTAGTGCTCAAGATCATGCGCCCGGGCATTGACGTTACCATTGAGGAAGATATTCACATCCTCAAGCAGTTGGCCGGCCTTATGGAAACCTATTTTCCGCAATACCAGGCTTTTCAGCCGGTCGAATTGGTGAAAATGTTTGAGCGAAGCATTCGCAAAGAGTTGAAATTCACCATTGAAGGCAACAATATGCGCCGCTTCGCTCAACAGTTTCGCGGCAACGAACGCATCTATGTGCCCGATCTCTACCCCGAGTTTTGCAGCGACCGGATCATATGCATGGAATACATCGAAGGGTTTAAGATCACCGATCTGGAGTCGTTGGGGAAAATCGGACTCAGCGGCCCTGAACTCGCTTTAGCCGGTATCAACCTCTATTTCGAACAGGTATTTGAACATGGGTTTTTCCATGCCGATCCCCATCCCGGCAATATCTTCGTGATGCCCAACAAGAAGGTATGCTTTATCGACTATGGCATGATGGGCACTATTGTGGATGCCGACAAAGAACTCCTGGCAGACTTGCTGCTCGCTGTATCCAACAGGGATGTCGACGGGCTTAAACAGGCATTGCTGCGCTTTACGCCGGACGGCACGGTGGAAAACGAAAAAGAATTAGACTACGACATCATCGAGTTCTTCGATATCTACAGCAGTATGACCCTGGATCAGATCGAAGGCCAGGAGATCATCGAAGGCCTCAACGCCATGTTCTTTGCATACAAGATCAAAATACCTGCCAATCTGCTGCTGTTGCTCAAGGCTTTGGTTATCATTGAAGGCGTAGGCCTCTTTCTCGATCCCCGCTACAACATCATTGCCAATATTGATCCTTTTGTGAGAAGCCTGCTGCGGCACAAGTACGGGCCCGAGAAAATGGCAAAAAGAGTGGCCGGGGCATTGGCGGGCTTTACCCAGATGGCTGTGGGGCTGCCCGAAGACCTGGAAACCATCGTGCGCAAAATTCGCGAAGGCAAACTGCGCATCGAGTTTGAGCATAAGGGATTGGAGGGGCTGTATGAAAAAATGGACGAGGTGTCGAACCGCATGGCCATCAGTATTCTCCTGGCAGCGCTCATTCTCGGCTCTTCTCTCATAGTGCTGGCCCAGGTGCCGCCTTATGTGGGCAATATTCCGGCGCTGGGTTTCGGAGGTTTTGTCATTTCCGGAATTATCGCGCTCCGGCTCGGCATTTCTATTTTGCGGCACGGGAAGTTTTGAGGAAAAATAGCGCGAGTATTCGTATATTTGCACCCCGGAAAACGAGGGGTTCGTTTTTGCAGAAAACGATTTGATACATGTCGCCTGAACAGAGGATCATCCCGATCAATATCGAGGATGAAATGAAAACCGCCTACATTGACTACTCCATGTCGGTCATTGTGGCAAGAGCGCTGCCGGATGTGCGCGACGGGCTCAAGCCCGTACATCGCAGAGTATTGTACGGTATGCACGAATTGGGGGTTCCTTACAACAAACCGCATAAAAAATCAGCTCGTATCGTAGGGGAGGTATTGGGTAAATACCACCCGCACGGCGACTCTTCCGTGTACGATACCATGGTGCGCATGGCCCAGACCTGGTCGCTCCGCTATCCATTGGTGGACGGGCAGGGGAACTTCGGCTCCATGGACGGCGACAGCCCCGCCGCCATGCGTTATACCGAGGCCCGCCTGCAGCGCATCTCCGATGAAATCCTGGCCGATATCAACAAAGACACGGTTGATTTTTCGCTCAATTTCGACGATTCTTTGGAGGAGCCTACCGTAATGCCCACCAGGCTGCCCAACCTGCTCGTCAACGGTTCTTCCGGCATTGCGGTGGGTATGGCCACCAACATGTTGCCGCACAACCTGCGCGAGGTATGCGACGGCATCATGGCTACGGTGGACAACCCGGATATCAGCATAGATGAGATCATGGAGTTCATCAAAGCTCCCGACCTCCCTACCGGCGGCATTATTTACGGCTACGGCGGCGTAAAGGAAGCTTTCCACACCGGCCGGGGCCGCGTGGTGGTGCGCGGCAGGGCTGAAATACATTCAGATGATCACGGACGCGAATCCATAATCATTACCGAAATCCCCTACCAGGTCAATAAAGCGATGTTGGTATCCAAGATCGCCGAACTCGTAGAGGAAAAACGCGTGGTGGGTATCAGCGACATCCGCGACGAATCCGACAGAACCGGGCTGCGCGTCGTGGTGGAAGTCAAGCGGGATGCCATGGCCAACGTCATCCTCAGCCAATTGTACAAGTTTACCCCTTTGCAGTCTTCCTTCGGGGTCAACAACGTCGCGCTGGTAGGCGGGCGCCCCATGACGCTCAACCTGAAGGACATCATCGAGGAGTTCATTAAATTCCGCCTCGAAGTCATTCAGCGGCGTACCCGTTTCGACTTGCGCAAAGCGCTGGAACGCGCGCACATCCTCATCGGCCTGCTCATTGCGTTAGACTATATTGATGCCGTCATTGAACTGATCAGGGCTTCTGCTACGCCCGACGAAGCCCGGGTGGGCCTGATGCGGGGATCCTTCATTGACGACCAGGAACTGTTCTGGAAGCAGTTCTCTCAACTCATTGAGGAGTCTCAATCCGAGGAATTTCCCGTAGCGGAAGGCGACGTACTCTCCGACGCCCAGGCCAAGGCCATCCTCGAAATGCGCCTTCAACGCCTTACCGGCCTTGAACGGGACAAGATCAAACAGGAGTATGACGATCTGCAAAAGCTGATTGCGCACTTGCGTGAATTGTTGGCAAGCGAAACACTTCAACGGGAAGTCATCAAATCCGAACTCTCTGAAATCCGCGACAAATACGGCGACGACCGCCGCACAGAGATCAGTTTTGCGGAAGGCGATATCAGTATCGAGGAGATGATTAAAGAAGAAGAGGTGGTCATCACCATTTCGCACCTCGGCTATATCAAACGCACCCCGGTGGCAGAGTATCGCACCCAAAGCCGGGGCGGACGCGGCTCCCGCGGCGCCAAAACCAGGGAATCCGATTTCGTGGAGCACCTCTTTACCGGAAACACCCATAGCTATCTGCTGTTTTTCACCCAGCAAGGCCGCTGTTTTTGGCTCAAAGTGTACGAAATCCCGGAGGCATCGAAATCTTCTGCCGGGCGAGCTATTCAGAATATCATAGCTATACCGCCGGACGACAAGGTCAAGGCTTACATCATTATCAAAGACCTCAATGACCCGGAGTTTATCAATAATCACTACATTATGTTCTGCACGGCGCAGGGCACCATCAAAAAAACTCCCGTAGAGGCCTTCTCCCGCCCGAGGTCCGGCGGCATCAACGCCATTACCATCAACGAAGGCGACAGGCTGCTGCTGGTGCGGCTCACCAATGGCCGCAATGAGGTTTTTCTGGCCAACAAAAGCGGCAATGCCATTCACTTCAAAGAATCTTCGGTGCGAGCCATGGGCCGAACGGCGGCCGGCGTGCGGGGAATAACGTTGGACAAAGACCGCCCCGGCGATGCCGTGGTAGGTATGGTATGCGTTGACCCGGAAGACAAGAATACCACTATTTTGGTCGTTTCAGAAAAAGGCAATGGAAAGCGTTCAGAAGTGGACGACTACCGCCTGACCAACCGCGGCGGCAAAGGCGTGAAAACCATGCAGGTCACAAAAAAAACCGGCGACGTAATTGCGATCAATGCCGTAAGGGACGATGACGATCTCATGATCACCACCAAATCCGGGATCATTATCCGCATGCCTGCAGACAATATCCGCGTGATGGGCAGGGCTACTCAGGGGGTGCGCGTCATCCGCCTGGATGAAGACGACGATATTGCCGATATCACGGTGGTACCCGCTCAGGTTCAGGATGAAAATGGGGATGAGGAATAAAACCGGGTACTGGCCATGAGAGTAAAAAAAAACGGCAACTTTAACGTTTTGAAAACTTACCGGCAACAGAGCATGCCGTCATAAACATACGTTCATCAAAAAATCGGTATTACCATGAAAAAACTGCTTTTCGCCTTATTACTCACCGCCGTAGCTTCTTCCGGCATATTTGCTCAGGAAGGGGATAAGGGGATGAAAGACGCCAACCGCGCCTTTAGTACGTATAAGTTGGACCCCAATAACAACAGAGCCAAACTCGGTGAAGCCCTTGCCGCCATTGAATTGGCTGCCGCTGATCCCATCACGGCTGCCCAGGGTAAAACCTGGCAACTTCGCGGTGACATTTTTAACGAAATAGCCACCCAGCAGATCAATGCCCGCCAATTTGCAAGCCAGGGCCTGAACATAGGCGCCGATCCTTCCACCCTGCCCAATGTAGATCATCCCGGCCTCGAAGCCGCCAAATCCTACACCAAAGCGCTGGAAATGGCAGTGAAAAAATTTGAGTCGAAGGACGCATTGAAAGGAATGCAAACGCTCCAAAACAACTTGCAAAACCTCGGCATTTACCAGTATGAAGACCAGGACTTCAAGTCTGCTTTCCGCTCGTTTGCCGCTTGCCTGGAAATGCACGATCGCCTGGTCGCCAACAGTGAGAAGAGCATGTTTGACGAGGGAGAAAAGTACGAAGACCAGCTCTTCTACGTCGGCCTGGCAGGCGTGGCTGCCGGGTTGAACGCTGAAGCAAAGGCCTACTTTTTGAAATTGTACGACATGAAGGCCGACAAGGCTGCCATTTATGAGGCGCTGTACACTATCGAGGCCGCCGCTACTTCTCCGGAGGCAGCATACAAGTACATTGAAGAGGGCCGCAAACGCTATCCCAATGAAGTTTCGCTGCTTTTTGCCGAGATCAACCACTACCTCCGCATAGGCAAACTGGATGCCTTGCTCGA
>CAZNYK010000020.1:0-16255 GCA_964577215.1 uncultured Saprospiraceae bacterium | reverse complement strand
TTTTTGCCGAGATCAACCACTACCTCCGCATAGGCAAACTGGATGCCTTGCTCGAAGAGCTGAAAACAGCCATCCAGATGGAACCCAACAACGTTTCCCTCTATACTACCATGGGGAGCGTATACGACAACTTATATCAGAACGAGGTTACTGCCGGCAACAAAGTAAAAGCCGAGGAATATGCAGCCTCCGCTTTGGATTATTTCAACCAGGCTTTGGCCAAAGATCCCGATAACGTGGACGCTTTGTACAGCATAGGCGCTCTCTTTTACAACAAAGCCGCTGCCATGACCCAGGAACTGGCTAAATTAGCCGACGACTATTCCAGGGCCGGAACAGAAAAATATAATGCCAAACAAGCCGAAATGATCACACAGTTTGACCTGGCTTTGCCCTATTTCCAGAAGAGCGAAATGATTAATCCCAATGACAGGAATACCCTGATCGCGCTCAAGGAAATTTTTGCCAAGAAGAATGATCTCGATACTTCCAATGAGTTCAAAGCACGTTTGGAAAAATTAGATGCAGGAGAAAAGAACGAAACGTCCTATTTCAAAAAATAAGTCATTGCAACCGCTTTGAATATACGGAAGCCGCTTCTTGTTGGGGCGGCTTCCGCATTTTTGCTATCTTTGCACCAAACGCACCTTATCATGAAAATCACGTATTACGGTCACTCCTGCTTCCTGGTGGAACTGAACGGGAAGCATATCATATTTGATCCTTTCATCAGCCCCAACGAACTGGCGGCTCACATTGACGTATCTGACATCCGCGCCGACGCCGTTCTGGTTTCTCACGGGCACGGCGATCACCTGGCTGATGCAGAAACCATTGCCGGAAATAGCGATGCACCCGTGGTTTCCAATTTCGAGATCGCTTCCTGGTTCGGGGAGAAAGGCCTCAAGTATCATCCCATGAATCATGGCGGCAAATGGCGATTTGATTTCGGCACCGTGAAGTACGTCAATGCCGTCCATACCTCCAGCCTGCCCGACGGCAGCAACGGCGGCGACCCCGGTGGATTCGTAGTGTGGAACGACAAACAATGCCTCTATTTTGCCGGCGATACTGCCCTCACGATGGATATGAAGCTCATTCCCATGACTTGCCCTAAACTCGACGTGGCCATCCTTCCCATAGGCGACAACTTCACTATGAGCTACGAAGATGCGGCCATCGCAGCCGATTTCATTGAGTGCAGTCGCATCATCGGCTGCCATTACGATACCTTCGGCTTTATCAAAATTGACCATGAGGCTGCAAAAAAATCTTTCGCAGACAAAGGGAAAGAGTTAATTTTGCTGCCCATCGGCGGGAGCATCGCAATTTGATCCGCCGATCCTGCATCCTGACTTACGCCGATACTGCAAACCGCAAAATCTTTACAATGGGAAAAGTAATCGCTATTGCCAACCAGAAGGGCGGCGTTGGCAAAACCACAACTGCTATCAACCTCGGCGCAAGTTTGGCCATCCTTGACAAGAAGGTGCTCCTGGTCGATGCCGATCCGCAGGCCAATTCCTCTTCCGGCGTGGGCATAATGGAGGGAGACGCTGAGACCAACCTTTTTGATTGCATGATCAATGGGTTGGATCCAATGGACGCCATATACGAAACCGATACGCCAAATCTCCATCTTCTGCCTTCCCACATTGACCTGGTAGGCGCTGAACTGGAACTGGCCGGCAGGGAAAAGCGCGAGTTTATTCTCAAGGGCGTAGTGGATCAATTGCGCGACGAGTACGACTATATTTTTATTGATTGCCTTCCCTCTTTGGGGCTTATCACCGTCAATGCCCTCACAGCTGCCGACTCCGTTCTCGTGCCGGTGCAATGCGAATATTTTGCATTGGAAGGGCTGAGCAAACTCCAGGCTACCATCAACCTGGTGCGCAAAAAGCTCAACCCCGGCCTGACAATCGAAGGAATCCTGCTGTCCATGTACGACAGCCGGCTTCGCCTTTCCAATGTGGTAGTAGCTGAGGTGCGCGAGATATTCAAAGGCAAAGTATATGACACGATCATCCACCGGAATGCCAAATTAGGGGAGGCTCCCAACCTGCATATGCCTGTGGTAATGTTGAATGCAGGCAGTAAAGGCAGCGTCAATTTTCTCAATCTGGCCCATGAGTTTTTGGCCAATAACAATGACCGGATCACCGTTTCTGCAATGAGCACCGGCCCGGTAGCCTGAACGGCATATTTGTTGAATATATCAATGATGTGAGCATGGCCAAAAAAGTAGAACGCAAAACTGCACAGCCCGATAAAAAACAATTAGGATCGAGCCTCCGGGCGATTTTCTCACTCAGCGACCAGGAAATCGCTGAGCACCAGGAGGAAGTAGTCCGGGAATTGTCGCATACGGTGGCAATGATCCCTTTGACTCAGATTGAAGTCAATCCCTATCAGCCTCGCAATCAGTTTGATGAAGAGGCACTGGAGGAGTTGTCCGAATCCATTAAGGTGCATGGGCTTATTCAACCCATCACCGTAAGGCGGCTTTCTGCCAATGCCTACCAACTCATCTCCGGTGAACGCCGTCTGCGCGCCTCCAAAAAAGCCGCTCTCAAAGAAGTTCCGGCCTACATCCGCTTGGCCAACGACCAGGAAATGCTGGAAATGGCATTGGTGGAAAACATACAGCGCGAAGATCTCAACGCCATCGAGGTAGCCATCACCTTGCAGCGGCTCAAGGAGGAGTGTACGCTGACCGATGAGCAACTCTCTGAGCGCATGGGCAAAAAGCGCAGCACCGTGACCAACCACCTGCGCCTGCTCAAATTGCCGCCCGACATACAGAAAGCTATAAAGGACCGCCAACTCACCATGGGCCATGCCCGCGCATTGGCCGGTATTGAAGATTATGCAGTGAGGGATTCTTTGTTTCGCAAAACCCTCAAGGAAGAGTTGTCCGTCAGGGAATTGGAAAAGTTAGTGGCTTCTTTCAGCGAGCACAAGCCCAAGGTTCAGCCTGCCCGCATGCCCGACGAGTACGCCCGCGTTCAGCAAAACCTTCGCGAGATTTTCGGCACGCCAAGGGTGCAGATCAAATTGCAAGGCGATGGAAAAGGACAAATCGTATTGCCTTTCGATTCAGTGGAACAATTCAACTTCTATCTTGAGCAGATCGAGAAATAGCATGCTTTTGCTTCTCTTCCTGCTTGGCGCGGCGAGTGTGAGCTATGGATTCTCAGGGGTTGAGCGTCCTGCTTGCTGTGCCGGGGTTTTTCATGCTGAATGGCGCTATTCTTTGAAGGACACAACCTCCTCGCCCAAGCTGCGCCCCCTCCCCGTGCCGAAAAAAGCATGGTTGTACTCTCTCATACTTCCGGGTGCAGGCCAGATTTACAACGGCCATTGGTGGAAAACCCCCTTTGTATATGGCGCACTCGGGTACATGGTGAACAGGATTGCGTTCAATCAGAACCAGTACAAGACTTTTAACGATGCTTATGTGCTTGCCCTGAGAAACGAGCCCAATGAATTTCCAGGAGTAGCGGTCTCTACGCTAAGGGTATTTCGCGACCGGTTTGACAAACGAAGGCAGCTATCCTATATCGGCTTAGTGGCTGCGTACGGACTTCAATCCATAGAGGCTTTGGTGGATGCACACCTTCAGAATTTCGACGTCGATGAAGACCTGAGCATCAGGGTGAAGCCTTCGCTCGGCATTCCCGGCCCCGGCGGCATGGCCCCGGGCATATCCTTTACCCTCCGGCTGCACTGAGCACAGGGTAGATCAAGTGACCTGCCTGCGCTATGCGCTATTTTAGAAATCCTCTCCGTCCGGATCAGCGCCCGTATCTGCTACCGCTCCGCGCAAGGGGCTTGTACCTGCACCGCTGGATAGTTTCTCTTTGATCTTTTGTTCAATTTCGAAGGCCACTTCAGGGTTGTCGGCCATAAATTGTTTGGCGCCTTCCCGGCCTTGAGCGATTTTAGCGCCGTTGTAGCTGTACCATGCGCCGCTTTTCTGGATGATTTCATGATCGACGCCCATGTCCACGATCTCGCCTGTTTTGGAAATGCCTTCCCCGAACATAATGTCGAAAAGGGCTATGCGGAAGGGCGGTGCGAGTTTGTTCTTTACTACCCGTACTTTGACGTTGTTGCCCACGATATTGCCGTCTTTATCCTTGATGCCTGCGCCGGTCTTGCGGATGTCTAAGCGGATGGAAGCGTAAAACTTGAGGGCATTACCGCCGGTGGTGGTTTCGGGGTTGCCGAACATCACGCCGATCTTCTCGCGGAGCTGGTTGATGAAGATGCAGCAGCACCCGGTGCGGCCGATGCTGCCCGTGAGCTTTCGCATGGCTTGCGACATGAGGCGCGCCTGGAGGCCCACCTTGGAGTCGCCCATTTCCCCTTCGATCTCGCTGCGGGGCACGAGCGCGGCCACGGAATCTATGACGATGACGTCAATGGCGCCGGAGCGGATGAGGTTTTCAGCGATCTCGAGGGCTTGCTCGCCGTTGTCGGGTTGGGAGATCAGCAGGTTTTCGGTATCTACGCCGAGGCTTGCTGCATAGTGGCGGTCAAAGGCGTGTTCTGCGTCTATGAATGCGGCGATGCCGCCCGCTTTCTGGCATTCGGCGATGGCATGTATGGCGAGGGTGGTTTTACCGGAGGATTCCGGCCCGTATATTTCCACTACGCGGCCTTTGGGAAAGCCGTTGATGCCTAAGGCGATATCGAGGCCGAGCGATCCGGAAGGGATTACTTCCACGTCCATCACCTGTCGGTCGCCCATGCGCATGACCGTACCTTTGCCGTAGGTTTTTTCGAGGCGGTCCACCGCCAGTTGAAGGGCCTTGAGTTTGGCCTCTTTATCCTTGCTGCTGATTTGCTCCATGGCTTTATCTAACTTTTTGTTTTTTGATCGGACAAAAATAAATCTTTTGTCTGTAATTGTCAAATAAAATTGAAAAAAAAAATATCACGGGTTCAATCCTGTTTGATCACCCTCAATCCCAACTCATCCAGTTGCTCCCCCGCCACCGGCGAAGGCGCGTCTATCATCATATCGCGGCCCATGTTGTTTTTGGGGAATGCGATGAAGTCACGGATGGAGCTTTGGCCGTTCATCACCGAGCAGAGGCGGTCGAAGCCGAAGGCGATGCCGCCGTGGGGCGGCGCGCCGTATTCGAAGGCGCCGAGCAGGAAGCCGAACTGCGCCTCCGCCTGTTCGGGCGTGAAGCCGAGTAGCTTGAAGTTCTTGGACTGCAACTCGCGGTCGTGGATGCGTATGGAACCGCCGCCGATCTCCGTGCCGTTGATGACCAAGTCGTAGGCATCGGCTCGCAGGCTTTTGAGCGTCTCAAAGTCGTCGGTCATCATGCGGGGAATGTCGTCGCGCTTGGGCGAGGTGAAGGGGTGGTGCATGGCGAAGAATCGGTTGGAGTCTTCATCCCATTCGAGCAGGGGGAAGTCGAGAACCCATAACGGCTTGAAATCGCCGGGCTGCATGAGGCCGAGGCGGCGGCCCAGTTCCAAGCGAAGCTCGCTGAGTTGCTTCCGCGTTTTGTCGGTTTCGCCGCTGAGTGCGAAGAGAATGTCGCCGGTTTCGGCGCCCATGGCCTTGCCCCATGCGCGCAGTTCCTCGTCGCTGAAAAACTTGCCTACGGTGCTTTTGATGCTGCCGTCCCCGTTGAACTTCACATACACTAATCCTTTGGCGCCGATTTGCGGGCGCTTCACCCACTCGGTCAGTTCGTTGAGGTCTTTATTGGAATACTGGTCGGCGATGCCTTTGGCGCAGATGCCCACAATGAGTTCTGCATCATCGAATACAGAAAAACCTTTGCCTTGGGCAATGGTATTGAGTTCCGTAAATTCCATGCCGAAGCGAAGATCAGGCTTGTCGGAGCCGTAGCGTTGCATGGCTTCGTCGTAAGACATGCGCGGAAAATCCGGCAATGCCACTCCGATCATGCTCTGGAACAGGCGCTTTGTCAGGGCCTCGAAGGTATTGAGCACGTCTTCTCGGGTCACGAAGGCCATTTCGCAGTCTATCTGGGTGAACTCCGGCTGCCGGTCGGCGCGCAGGTCTTCGTCGCGGAAGCAACGCACGATCTGGAAATAGCGGTCGAATCCGGCCACCATGAGGATTTGCTTGAACGTTTGGGGCGACTGCGGCAGGGCGTAAAATTGCCCGGGGTTCATGCGGGAGGGCACGATGAAGTCTCGTGCGCCTTCAGGGGTACTTTTGATAAGGAAAGGTGTTTCTATTTCGAGAAAGTTCTTTTCAGAGAGGAACTTGCGCGTTTCCAAGGCAAGGAGGCTGCGAAAAATGATATTGCGTTGCACGGGCGTGCGCCGCAGGTCTAAATAGCGGTACTTCATGCGCAGGTCATCCCCGCCGTCGCTGTTGTCTTCGATGGTGAAGGGCGGCGTTTTGGCCGGATTGAGCACATCCAGCTTTTTTACCTCTATTTCGATATCGCCGGTAGGGCGGTTGGGGTTTTTGTTGGTGCGTTCGCGCACGAGGCCTTCCACGCTGACGACGAACTCGCGCCCCAGTTTGCGGGCTTGTTCGCACAGGGCGGCATCGGCTTCCATATCGAAAACGAGTTGGGTGATGCCGTAGCGGTCGCGCAGGTCCACAAAAGTGAGCCCGCCGAAATCGCGGCCGGTTTGCACCCATCCGCTCAATTTTACCACTTTGCCCGCATCGCCGAGGCGCAATTCGCCGCAATTGTGTGTACGGTATGACATGTTTTGCGTTTTTGAGGGGCAAAGGTAAGGATGCGCGGCGGGAATATCCAACCGTTCAAAATTTCGGAGGACTCATTTTTCTCTTTGATTACCTCTTTTTGAACAGGTTGCCCAGTACGTTCATACCGATGCGGGCGATGTCGTCCATAGCGCTGCCGTCGCCGTCGCGGTCGAGCAACTGAGTTACCATGTTCATGGCCGGATTGCTCTGCGCCTGGCGGGATGTAGCTGCTCCGGACAGCAGATTAACCAAACCGCCGGCGTCGAGGCCCTGTTCGCGTTTTGTTTTGCCGAGCAGGCCCATCACGACCGGCGCAAGCATTTGCATCATGTTGCCGGTTTGGTTGGAATTGAGGCCGCTCATTTGGCTGATCATATCTACGGCGCCGTTTTGCCGCTCACCGAGGATGTGTTGGAGTATGCCGGCGCCGTTGAGGGCGCGGTTGTCTTGCACGGGTACCTGGCCGCCGAACAGGCCGGCGAGATTTCCGACTTTGTTAAGCACGCTGCCGTCGTGGTCTCTGTCCAAAGCATTGGCAAGAGAAGCGGCTCCTTCTTCGTTGGAAGCGTTGCGTGCCAGGGCGCTTACTAAGGTAGCCATGATACCGGAAGCGGCAACGGCGGTTTGCTGCTTGTCGGCGCCGCCGACCTGGGCGCTGAGCTGATCTACCATTTCATCCGGCAATTGCCCCTGAAGGAGGTCCAATAAATTCAAGTTCATTGTATTCTTGTGTTTGGTTATGAAATACGCATTTGGACGCGCTCGAAGTTTATGGTCACAAATGTTATTTTGCATTGAAGTACTGCTCGCTTGGGCAAAGATAATTAAAAAATTTAGTTTTGGGTTAAGCCCTGCGAAAAATGGCTTGCGCAAAAATAATATATTAATTATTGATAATCATTTAGTTGTGAATTATTGTTTCTGTCAAGCCCGCAATGTGGGAGATGTTTTTATTGGCGCCCGGGATGACAAATGTCATTGTTCCCGTTGTGAAAATACCCATAAATTTGCCTGGAACAATTCGCGATTATTTTATGGCATAATTATACAATTCCACCTTTGTTAATCTTAAAAATTATGCCATGACCGCACGAACCATGAACATGCCGGTAACTCCGGAAGGGAGCGTTCATTCTCAAGCACTTGCCGACTGGGGCCACCCGGAAATCCTCGATAAAGTCAAATCATTTTCAATAGGGTGCTATACTCCGCGAGAGTACTTTCATTCTCTTCATGAGTTTGTAAGGGATGAGATACTTTTCGGTTTTAATGTCAATGGCCATATGACCAAAGCCTCTGAAGTCCTTTCGGAGGGCATTGGATTCAGCACCACCAAAACCACCCTTCTGCTCGCCATGTGCAAAGCTGCCGGCATTCCGGCCCGGGTGCGTTTCGGCAGGGCGCATTCCGCACTGCTCAGAGGGTTTGCGGATTGGTTGCCTCCAACGCTTCCTCACTGCCACTTGGAAGTGCAGTTGGAGGGCATGTGGCGCCCGGTGGACAGCTATATCGTCGACAGGCCTTTGACCATGGCCGCGCTGCGCAAATTGAAAGCGGAAAACCATTCCATAGGTTATGGACTGGCATTGGAGAACGCGCCTTTTTCCATGGAAACCTGCCTGGACGGCCAGGGCTTCCTGCAGAAAGGCGGTGTGATCGAGGAACTTGGGGTTTTTGACGATCCGGTTCAGTTTTTCCAATCATCCCTCTGTAAGTCCCATGATCGCTTAGACGGGGGTATAATAGGCAGGTTGTACCGGGGCAGGTTGCCCGAGGTAAATATGCGGATCGAGGGAATGCGGATGAAAGACGCGGATATATTATTTTGGAATTGACGGGATACTGTCCGGCCTTGCTTTTTTTGAAATTGTTTCTCATGATGACGCGCACGATGTGTGCCCCTGACCCTGGCGGCAGGGGCATTGCATAATTACAAACTCCGGTATCCCAACAACTGCCCGAGCGTTCTTACCCCCCGTTTTTCCAGCCTGTGGAGAAGTTTCAGCAAAAGAATGCCGGTGATGAAAGCGTCGCCGGTGGCGGTATGGCGATCGTGTGCAGGGATGTGATATTGAGAGGCCAGCGTGTCCAAGCTCAATTCCCCGGGTGTCACGTAGGTTCTTTGCCCTCGCACTCTAACGGCCAATTGCAGCGTATCGACGCTTCGATTGCGGAGTTTCCCGCAGCCTTGTTGCTGCAGGGCATAATTGAGGATCGCCATATCGAAAGCTATGTGGTGGCCAACCAATATATCGCTTCCACACCATTGAATAAAACTCCGCAAGGCTTCAACCGGCGCGGTTTGCCGGCCGTTTGCGGCAGGCAGTATGCCGTGTATGGCGATGTCCTCTTGTGAGGGTGCGGATTCCTGTTCGAGGAATATTTCAAGTGATTGGGCTACGTGGATTTCTCCATTTAGCACCTTAACTCCTCCGATGGAGAGGATTTTGTCCTTTGAGGGGTTCAGGCCGGTGGTTTCCGTATCGAAAACGGCGAAGGGAACCTCCTGCAGGGGCGTTTTTCCCGGCAGGGAGCGGCGCATTTTCCCGGCGTATTGCTGCCAGAATTCCGGATAAGCCGGTTTTTTGAAAAGATTCCCAAACATGTTCGCGCAGGTTTAAAAAAAACCGAGCTGGAAACGGGTTTTCAGCAAGGATTGCAGGTCTTGTATGGGCCGGAAGCTGTTGCGGAGCAGGATGCGTTCCATTTTACTCAATTCCGAGGGATTGAAAAACCTGCCGGAATCGCGTTGTTTCAATCCCTGCAGCGTCCGGAATCGCATTAATATCTCGTAGGCATCGGCGGCTTGTTCGAAGAGTTCTTTGTTGTGCGGCTCTCTTCGAGCCAGTTCCTCGAACCGGCGGAAGGTGTTATTGATGCGGGATACCTTGTTTTGCAAGGCGAGTACCCTGGCAGCGTCGGTGAGCGGCATCATAGCCCTGGCCTTGATGTCGAATTCGTGTTTGTGTTCGCCGCTGCGTTCCACCATAATATCGCGGAAAAAGGTGAGCGGGGGCGGGTTTTCGAGGGCGTTTTTAGCTAAAAATGCAAGAAATATCTTCTCTTCGTCAATTACAGAAAAGATATGGGCCGTAAGGGCTTCCGCAAGCTCCGCCTGCCCGAAGACCGGGCGATAATCGAAAAAAATAGTGCAAAGCATGATCGCCTTGGGGTCGGGTTCGAGCATCCAGCGCGAAAACTGCGCTTTCCATTCGCTGAGCGACAGGCACCATTGCGGGTTGGAAGCCATCATATCGGCAGGGCAATATTCAAAGCCGCACTCGTGCAACATGCTGGTGGCCTTGCCGGCGAGACGGAGGTAATAATCTTTGGTGGTTTGGTACGCCTCATCCGGCACATCCTCAAATACGAGAGCATTGTCCTGGTCGGTGCGCAAGAGTTGTTCCTCCCGGCCTTCGCTGCCGAGGGCAAGCCAGCAGAATTTTGTTTGGGGCGCCGGCCTGCCTTCCGCCTCCATTTGCTTTTCCGCCAGGTGGATGACCCGCTGAATGAGCGCATCGTTCACTTCGGTCATGATGCCGGCGATGTAGGATATGGCAACTTCCTGCCGGATGTATTGGTGCAGGAGTTGCTCGGCTCGCTCGCGGATGTGGCGCAGTTGGGCGGCGCCGGCAGCCCGTTTGATCTCGCGAAGAAAAACAGCGGGATTGTTGCCCTGCACCACAAGCAAGTCGTGTTCTGTGATTACGCCCACTATGGGCGAATTGTCGCCACCGCCTTCGGTGAGGCAGAGATGATGTATTTTGTGTTTCACCATTCGCATTTGTACATCTGCAACGGTGATGGAGGGAGGCGCTGTGATAACCGGTTGCGACATAATGGCGGCAACGGGCGCCGACAAGGGAGCAAAGCCGGTGGCCACTTTTCGGCGCAGGTCTTTGTCGGTCACAATACCTATTGGATGCATCTGTTCATTTACCACAATGACAGAGCCTACTTCTTTGTCCGTCATGATGATGGCCGCCTCCTGAATGGTTTGCTCCGGATTACAGACCACCGGCGTCTTGCTGCGATCCAGGGATTGTATCTCCAGCAATTGAAAGGCCTGCCCGTCCTGCGGGTCTTTGTCTAAAAATATCTTTCCTTTGGTCCCCGGAGATGGTCTGCGCTGCCAGCCGGAGGCGAAGTTGGAAGCGATGTAAAGCAGTACCTGCGGGGTTTGATCGGCAATTTGGCGGAAAGCCCTTACCGGGATGGCATACAGCAGGGTTTCTTCAGCAGCAACAGCGGTAAGCGCATAGGCGTCTTCAGCCAGGAGAGGCCGGAGCCCGAAGAGCTCGCCCTCGTCGCACTGGTCTATGAGTTCCCGTTCTCCGTTTTCCTCGTGAAAAAGGTCCACAGCCCCTTCTTTTACCACGAAAATATACCCGCCCGGCATGTCTCCCTGCTTGAAGATCACCTCGCCTTTGGGGCGGTATTGCACCACTGCTTGCTCTGCAATGGTTGCCAGCCGTTTGCGCTCGAACAAGTGAAAGGGCGGGTGCTCTTTCAGGAAGTCGGAAATGCGGACAGGAATTGTGTTTTCCATGGCAAAGGCGCAAGGCGCTAACTTTTCGCCCGTAAATATATGAACTTATAGATACTTATATTTGTTAGTGCGAAGAACATTTTTCCATGAAGACACATTTCGACGAAAACTTCCTCGAAGCTTCCACCGAAACCTTGCGCGCCATTGCGCACCCCATTCGCATCGCCATCATTGATCTGCTGCACACGCACCGTCGTTTGTCGGTTACTGAAATATTTAAAAAGCTGAAAATCGAGCAGGCCATTGCCTCGCATCATCTGCGCATACTTAAAAACCAGGACGTTGTGGACGTTCAGCGCGATGGAAAGAACTCCTTCTACGCGTTGTCCAAACCTGAATATTACGAGTTTGTGCAAACGCTGACCAAGGTGTTGTGACCAAAAAATCCCTTACCTGTTGTATATTGCTGCTCAATACCTTATATTTGCGGGAAGTCTCACAAAGTTAAAGGTATATGAAAAAGCGCTCTACACTTCCGGCCCTCACCGGCCTGATCCTGCTTTCGTTTCTCGCTGCACAAGCTCAGAGCAATGTGCACGATTACGAGATCCGCTTCCCCAAGGATGCCCAAGCCAATTGCACATTGCCTGTGCCCGATACCATTTTGGTGGAGGAAACAGGCGCATGCGACCTCCTCGCCGTTAGCGTGGAAGACGCATTCTTCGCTGCATCAGGCGATGAATGCTACAAGATTTTCCGCACATACCGCGTACTCAACTGGTGCGAATACGATGGCCAGGCGCCGCCGGTGATCGTCAGCCGCGATGAGGATTGCGACGGCAGTCCCGGCGACGAACACGTATGGGTTCTGGTGCGCCCCAACGGCGTGTCCTATTTTGACCTCGACAGCAACGAAGGCAACAACAACCCTGCCGCCTTCACCAAACTCACTGCCTGCGACGGTCTTTCCAATCCGGCAGGGCACTGGGTCAATTCTGTAGTTAAGCCTTCCATCGCTTCCCGCGGTTACTGGCAATATACCCAGCATATCAAGGTGTACGACAATGTGGACCCTGTCATCGCGGTTTTGCCCTACGATCCGTTTTGCAGCTACGACAGCCCCGGTGCATCCGATCCGGTATGTAACGGGCCGGTAAGCTTCGCTTTCAATGTAAGCGAATTGTGTACGCCCGATGATGTAACGATCAAGGTATTCCTGGACGCGTTCAACGATGGGGCCTTCCCGTATGACTACAATGTAAGGCTCGATCCCGGCGGTACGCTCACCGGCTCTACCCATGTGTTCAGCATCGGGGGTGCTTATCCCAATTATACCATTTCCAGCGTGGGACAGGGGCTTCCCATCGGCACGCATAAATTTGAAATTCACGCGGAGGACGGCTGCCGCAATGTGAGCGCCGTAGATGCGATTGTAGAGATTCGCGACTGTAAAGCCCCTGCGCCGGTGTGCTATAACGGCTTGACTCTGACCCTGATGCCGGTGGACAATGACAACGACGGCCTCCCGGAAAACGGCATGGCGGAAGTATGGGCCACCGACTTCATCGCCAGCCCGGTAGTGGACTGCTCTCCTCCTGTTTCGTATTCGTTGCGCCGACCCGGGCAGGCGCCTGATATTGACCGTATCAGCCTGGTTTTCACCTGCTCCGATTACAGCGTGGGAGGCGGCTCTACAGGTTCGCCATTTCTCGTATATGTGGATGCATGGGATGCCGCAGGCAACATGGATTTCTGCGAAACGTACATCCTGCTTCAAGATCAATCCGCCGCTTGCCCGGGGCCCGCGGTACCGGCTACCATTTCTGGTTACATCCGCACCGAAACCGGCGATCCCGTGCCGGGGATCAACTTGTCGCTTAACGGCGGTATGTCGCAAACCACTCACACGGAAGCCGACGGCTTTTACCGGTTCGACGATATCCCCATGTGGAACGACTACTCCTGGTATCCCGCCTGCGTGGAAAATTATGCGGCGGGAGTTACCACGCTCGACGTGATTCTCATTCAGCGGCACATTCTTGCCGTACAACCCTTAAGTAGCCCTTACAGGATCATTGCCGCTGACGCCAATAATTCAGGAAGCGTCACGCTGCTTGACATCATTTGGCTCAATCGCCTGATCCTTGGCGCTATCGATGCCTTGCCGGATATCGATAGCTGGCGTTTCATTCCGGCCGGTTATGCATTTCCTGTACCGGAAAATCCCTGGTTCGAGCAATTCCCTGAGATACTTTCCGTACAAAATTGCCCTGTTGAAGTCGCCAACCAGAATTTCGTCGGCGTGAAAGTGGGAGACGTCAACAACAGTGCTGCAGCGGAATTGCTCGCACTGGAGGACCGCCACCTGCCGCTCGGCGCACTGTCTTTTCAATTGGACGACCGCGAAGTGAAATCCGGAGAACTTATTACGGTAGATTTCCGCTGCGACGACCTTGGCGCGGCAGGGGGATTCCAGTTTGGCCTGGGGTTCAATCCCTCATTTCTTTCGTTGGCAGGTATTGAGTACAACGTTTTGACGGAAGCCAATTTCGGCGCCCATTCGGCTTCCCGCGGCGTGATCGCTGTCAACTGGATAGAAGAAATTCCCGCGAAAGATTACCCGGCGGAAGAGGTATTGTTCCGCCTGGTATTTTCCGCCAGGGGCAATGGCCGGTTGAGGGATATGCTCGGGATAAACAATGAACTGCTGATGCCGGAGGCCTACAGCCTCAACCTGGAGAGAATGGGCGTGGCCCTGCAATTCAACGGCGGAACTGTTGCGCCGGACCGCTTTGAGGTGTACCAGAATTTCCCGAATCCATGCCGGGATATTACAACCATTTCGTTTTACCTGCCGGAATGGAGCCGGATCACGCTTGAGGTACGCGATGTACAAGGCCGCCTGCTTCAAACCCGGACAGAAAATTTCGACCGGGGGTACGCTGCGATAAATCTGGACACCAGGTCGCTTCCTTCCGGCGTATGTCAATATACCCTGAGAACGGAGAAGTACTCTGCTACGAAAAAGATGGTGGTATTGGATCGAATATAAACTCGATTTCCCAATATTGAAAACTCGTCACTTTTTGCCGAACAGTACTCTGACGCTCAAGGTATTGGCCAAGGCAAACAAGTCGCGGTTGCGCCAGTTGTCCACCGGTTCGAACCCGCCGAAAAGCCTGAACCCGGAGTACAGGCTTATGCGGGCTGAATTGCCGATGGGCATTTCCATTCCTGCGAAAGGAACTGCAATGTAAACCGCATCGTTGACAGGCGTATCCGAGCCTTCGCGCTTGAGCGAGGTGCTGCCCGTACCAATGCGCAGCCCTCCCGTAATTTCGAGCAGACCGATCACAGGGCGGTGATACCCTCCTGTCAGGCCGCCCAACCGGGCCGAGATTTCATAGGAATTGCCAGGTTCTTTGCTACGAAGCAGGGGCGAACTTTGCATGACAAAGCCCCCGAGAAAAAATCTTTTCCATTCCGCACCACCCGCCAGGCCGTATGCCCAGCCGGTAAGCCCGCTGGTTTCGGCAATTTCGGCATAGGCCCCTGCCCATGCCTGCGGGGCATTGCTTTGACCTATGGTATTCCCGGACAGAAATAAAGCCAGGATGGAAAATATGAAAGCCGTTTGTCGCATGGAAGCCGTATTTGACAACAGGAAGAACAATTTCAAAGGTAGTTTTTACCGGTATATCGCCGGTTGATTTTTGTCAACCCGGAAAAAACGTTTGACTTTTTTACTGAAAAAGCGGATTTTTACCCCGTTTCCCCGTTTATACATAAAACCTGCATATCATGTTAAGACTGATCCTTTGCTCTGCTCTGATTTTCAGCCAACTGGGTTTAGACGCCCAAAGCGTCTTTTCCTCTCCGGGGGCTTATGGAGACGCGCTCTTTAATGAACATGCCGCGGTTGCCAACCGGAATATGGAATACCTGCAATATAGCGTGCACAGCGACGATTATGCCTTGGTGGAAAACAAAAGAATGGCCCTGATCCAGCAAATCCAGGAGTCCCTTCAGAACGTAAAGGCCATGCCGCCCTACGAGGGAGATTCCAAATTGCGAGACGAAATAGCTGCCGTATTCCAGGCGTACCTTGAATCCTTCAAGGTGGAGTTCAGCCAGGTCAATACGTTGAGACAAACCAGCCGGGAGTCGTACGAAGCCATGGAAAAATACCTCCAGGCCACTACGGATGCCGAGAAAAAACTCGATGCCGCCGGAGACCGGGCACAGGCCGCACAGGCTGCGTTTGCCCGTAAGTATAAGATACAATTGGTTGAGGATGAAGAAAAAGCGGCGGGCTCCAAGTTGCTTGGCCGGATGAACAACTACTACCGGGCTATCTTTCTGCGCGTTTTCAAAATCTCCAAAAAGGACGCTGAGTTCTCGGATGCGCTCGATGAAAAGAATGCCGGAAAAATGGATCGCTACCGGAAGGAACTTGAAGCCGTATGTGACGATGTGATCTACTTCCTTGAAAAACTGGAAGCCTTCAACGGGGATACCGGCTACCGGGATGCCGCTCTCCAACTCGCCCGGCATTATAAAGATTTAGCCGGAAACGGGTATAAAACTATGGTTGACGTGGTTCGCAAAGGGGACAAATACACCAATGAGGATGCGGATGCATTCAATGAAGTGATCAGCCGCATCAATGATCATATCCCGCGGCTGCACGATGCCGTGAATGAAGCGGCTAATGAACTCTACAAAAAGAACGTACCAAAACCCATAGAAACCAGGAGAATATAACAAAAAAAAGGCCGCCGGCTCCAGAAGCCGGCGGCCTTCGCACTTTCTAAAGGAAAACTGGTGTGTCTGGTCACCAAATAGTAAGATACCATCCGTTGCCCATTCGCTGCCTGGGGCAAAACTTTTTTTTCTATCCGGGTTTTACCCACTCTCCTTTAGCCGTAAGGAGGAAATACTACTCCTCACCTTCCTTTCTTTTTCGCTTCCAGCGCTTGTGGGTCCACAACCAATATTCTGGGGCGGCGAGGATGTCCTTTTCCAAAACGCGGGTATGGGCTTCG
>CAZNYK010000019.1:37483-44052 GCA_964577215.1 uncultured Saprospiraceae bacterium | reverse complement strand
AATCATCAATCATCAATCATCAATCATCAATCAAATAAACCTTCCATCCTGCATCTCCAATCTCCGGTCGCTCATTGACGCCAGTTCCTGGTTGTGGGTAACGACGACAAAGGTTTGTTTGAACTCGTTGCGCAAGCGGAAAAGGAGTTGGTGCAAATCTTTGGAGGAGGCCGTATCGAGATTGCCGGAAGGCTCATCGGCAAATACCACTACCGGGTTGTTCATCAGGGCGCGGGCCACAGCCACGCGTTGTTGCTCTCCGCCGGAAAGCTCGCCGGGTTTGTGGTTGAGGCGCTCCGACAGGCCAAGGTAGTCCAGGAGTTCACCGGCGCGGCGGCGGGCCTGCGCTTCCGGGGTTTTGGCAATGAAAGCGGGGATGCACACATTTTCCAGTGCGGTGAACTCCGGCAACAGGTGGTGGAACTGAAAAACGAAGCCGATGTTTTTGTTGCGAAAATCAGACAATTGACGGGCGTTGAGTTTTGAAACATCCACTCCGTTGATGGACACCTGCCCTGCGTCAGCTTTGTCTAAAGTGCCCAGGATGTGCAGCAGGGTACTTTTTCCCGCACCGGATTTGCCCACGATGGAAACCACCTCGCCTTTGCCGACCTCTATGTCCACGCCTTTGAGCACGTGGAGCGTATCGTAGGATTTATGTATTTGAAGACCTTTAATCACTCTTGTTTCAATTTCGCGCCAAAGATAGAGTAAGATTTCAGAAAAATCCCTTAACTTAGCGCATCGTATTTCCAACCGCACAATTCAACAGTTATGAAGATACCGTCTGAAGAACAATCCCGCGGCAAAAGTAAAAAAGGCGTTTCCCGGCGCGCTTTCCTCAAAGGAGCAGGCCTGACTACGGCGGGCACCGTGGCCATTAGTACCGGCTTGATGGGCTTTTCCCTCGAAAACCGCGCTCCGGCCCCAACCGTGATCGGCCCGGGCAAAGGCGAGGTGCAACTCACGGTGAACGGTCAAACCCGCCATGTGTGGGTAGAGCCGCGCACCACTTTAGCGGAAGCCCTGCGCAACGAACTCAGTCTCACCGGCACCAAAATCGGTTGCGACCGAGGCTCATGCGGCGCCTGCACGGTATGGATCGACGGCCAACCCGTCAATTCCTGCCTTACCCTCGC
Source organism: uncultured Saprospiraceae bacterium (assembly GCA_964577215.1). Classification (GTDB taxonomy): domain Bacteria; phylum Bacteroidota; class Bacteroidia; order Chitinophagales; family Saprospiraceae; genus UBA2329. The sequence goes on along the minus strand of CAZNYK010000019.1, from coordinate 42,913 downwards.
TGTTGACGCTGCCGGCAGGCAAGTCACTACAGTGGAGGGATTGGCGCAAAACGGCCAACTCCACCCTGTACAAGAGGCTTTTATCGAACACGATGCTACCATGTGCGGATTCTGCACCCCGGGCATGGTAATGAGTTGTGCCGCTCTTTTAGCGCGCAACGCCAATCCAACACTCGCCGATGTTAAATCGGCAACCAGCGGAAACCTCTGCCGTTGCGGCACTTATCCAAAAGTATTTGAGGCAACGCTGGAGGCCGCAAAGAAGAGAAATATGTAGTGGTTTCGAGCTGTTAGCTTCGAGCTTCGAGTAAACTCACGCAACACACGGCTGAAAAGAAAACTCGCGGCTCGCAGCTCATAGCTCGCAGCTAAAATAATTACCTGACCAAGAAAAAGCTGTCCAATGGCAACTCCCGATAAAAAAAAGCGCATTTCGCTCCCTGCCCACCCCGGTGCGGAGGAATACATCCCGGCCGCTCCGGCCCAGAAGAAAAAGCTGAAATTGCCGCACGGCATACCCGGGCACAATCTCAGCACGATAGAGCGGGAAGTCTCCGCCGACGAGCCGCCCGCATTGCCTGTAAACGCTGAACTCAGTGTCATAGGCAAACGCGTCAAACGCGTGGATGCCCTTTATAAAGTAACCGGCACGGCAAAATATACCGCCGACATCCAACTGCCGGGTATGTTGTATGCCAAATTCCTGCGCTCCCCCTATCCTCATGCCCGCATCACTATGCTCGACCTTACCGAGGCCCGCAACTACCCGGGCGTGTATGCCGTGCACGTTTTAGACGCGGAACCTGAAGGGGGAACGGAGCGCGATGCGGCCCACAAAACGGCATCGGAAACCTTCAACATCGACAAACTGCCTGTTTTGCGCTATGTAGGGCAACCCATAGCCGCCGTTGCCGCAGAATCGCAGCACATTGCCAATGAGGCCGTCAAACTCATTAAAGTGATGTACGAAGAGCGGTCTTTCGTCACCTCTTTAGACGAAGCCCGCAAAGATGGCGCGCCTTTGGTTTTTGAAACCGTGGTAGAAGACAAAGGCAACGAAGGCGACATCGGGGTGCAGGCGGACGGTAATCAGCAAGGCAACCTGCGCGGGCCGACTACCAGCAGCTTTGCCGGCGGGCCCCGCGGCGATACGGCCAAAGGGTTTGCCGAAGCCGATATCATCATAGAGCGCGAATACCGCACCCAGGTGCAAACCCACTGCCCTATGGAAACCCACGGGGTTGTGGCCGATTGGAAAGGCGATATGCTCACAGTGTACGCATCTACTCAAAGCACCAAAAGCGTACGCGATGACCTGGCCACCTATTTTGATATCCCCTCCAGCAAAGTGCGCGTCATTACCGAGTACATGGGCGGGGGCTTCGGCGCCAAATTTGGAGCCGGCAACTACGGAGTCATGGCTGCTATCCTTGCCAAAAAATCGGGCCGGCCGGTAAAGCTCATGCTCGACCGCGAAGAGGAGCATATCTCCGCCGGCAACCGCCCGGACTCCCACCAGTTCCTCAAACTCGGCGCCAAAAAAGACGGCACGCTCACAGCGCTGGAACTGCTCTCCTACGGTACCGCAGGCGTGGGTCTCGGCGCAGGCGTGGGCCGCGTGGCGCAGGACGTTTACACCTGCCCCAATTTCAAAATGGAGCAATACGACGTATTCACCCACACAGGTCCCGGCACGGCTTTCCGGGCTCCCGGCAATGTACAGGGCGCTTTCGCCATGGAACAACTGATAGACGAATTGGCCGAACGGCTGAACATGGACCCGCTCGCCCTGCGCGATAAATTAGACTCGTTGGAAATACGCCGCCTCCAGCGCAAAGCCGGCGCGGAGAAGTTCGGCTGGAGCATGAAAAAGCCGGGCTCTGACCCCGGCCCCGTCAAGCGGGGGATCGGCGTGGCGCAGGCCACCTGGCCGCGTTTTATTGAGATGGACAGCTCCGTGACAGTGCGCATTAACAAAGGCGGCGCCGTAGAAGTCATGTCGGGCGTACAGGATCTCGGCACCGGCACCAAAACCATCCTGGCGCAGGTGGTTGCCGAAGAACTTGGGCTCAAAGCCGAAGACATCACCGTGAAAATCGGCGATACCATCTATCCCGATGGCCCCGGCTCCGGCGGCAGCAAAACGGCAGGCTCCATCACACCACCGGCGCGCAATGCCGCCTACCAGGCTAAAATCAAGCTGTTGGAACGGCTCGCAGGCTTTTGGAAAGTAGATGTGGCAGAAATAGACATGAAAAACGGCGAGGTTTTCGTCAGATCGGAGTTTTCTAAAAAGATGACTTTTGCCGAGGCGACCAAACGCATGCCCATCAACCAGATCATCGCCACCGCCAGCCGCTCCGACGACTACGGAGGCTTTGCGGCAGGCAACTGGCTGGGCCATGAACGCCTCGGCGCCGTGCAATTTGCCGAAGTAAGCGTGGACACGCGCACCGGCCAGGTGAAAGTGGAAAAAGTGGTGGCGGTGCATAGCTGCGGCCGCCCCCTGAACCCGATGCAGTTGGAAAGCCAGATCAACGGCGGCATCATCATGGGCATCGGTTATGCCCTGTACGAAGACCGCGTAATGGACCGCAACACCGGCTACCAGATGAATACCGGCTTAGACAACTACAAGCTGCCCGGAGCAAGGGAAATACCTCAAATCGAAACCATCCTCATCGAAAAGTACGGGGGGTACTCCAGCACTGATGCGGACGGCATCGGCGAGCCGGCCAATATCGCAACTGCCGCCGCTATCGCCAATGCGGTATATAATGCCATAGGGGTGCGGATTTTTGAACTGCCCATCACGCCGAGAAGAGTGCTGGAGGCCCTGAAGGTTGTCTGAGCTATGAGCCAGATGCTCGCAGCTTTAATAAATAAATTACTTCAACCAAAGCAACGACAATGAACCGATTCGAATATGTGCAGGCCACAGCTGTAGAAGAGGCCATAGAAATGATGAACAGCACCGTACCGGAGGCCACGGTGAGAAGAGGTTCCGGCCCTGCTATGGTGGTGAAAGCCGGCGGCACCGACCTGCTCGACCTTATGAAGGAAGGCATCGTCGCCCCGGATCGCATCATCGACCTGAGCCGCATTCCGGGCTTGGATAAGCTGAGCTACGACGATAAAACGGGCTTGCAATTCGGCCCTATGGTCACCATTGCGGGCTTGGAAAACAGCGCAGAGGTAAAAAAACACTACCCGGCGCTGTGGGAAGCGGCAGCCCATGCGGCTACGCCCCAACTGCGCAATATGGCCACCATGGGCGGCAACCTCATGCAGCGCCCGCGATGCTGGTACTTCCGCAGCAGCGCCCACAAGTGCCGCAAAAAAGGCGGCGTACCTTGCTTCGCCCGGCCGGGGGAAAATGAATTCCACGCCATATTCGAGAACAGCCTGTGCCCGTGTGTGCATCCCTCCTCATTGGCCACAGCCCTGCTGGCCTACGACGGCAAGGTGGAACTCACCGGCCCCAAAGGCGTGCGGGAAGTACCCCTGGGCGAATTCTTCATTCCTTCAAGCGTGAAAGTGACGCAGGAAACCGTGGCCGAAAGCAAGGAGATCATCACCAACATCATGCTGCCGCCCGTGGATGCAAATACCCGGGCCGTTTACCTGAAGATGGGCGAACGCGAAAGCTACGACTGGAGCATTGCCGACGTGGCCGTAGTGCTGAAAATGGATGGCAAAATCTGCCGGGACGCCCGCATTGTTTTCGGCGCCGCCGCCCCTACCCCGCTGCGCCGCCCTGCCGCAGAAGACATGCTCAAAGGCAAGGCTGTCAATGCCAAGCTCGCTGCCGCCGTAGCGAAAAAAGCCGTAGAAGGTGCAACCCCGCTGCGCCAAAACCGCTACAAGGTGAAGTTGTTTGAAAATATTACTAAAAGGGTGATCGCGGAAGCCGTAGGTTAATGGATTGCACAGTGGTACAGAATGTTCTGATGGTTTGACAGGCAACATCTATTCGATAATCCCCACTGTATGAAAAGATTCCTTGCTTATGAAAACCCATCACGCAATAGCTATTGTTATTGGGGCACTTATTCCCCTGATATTCAATTACTTTTTTGAAATCTGGAAATTAGACTGCCTGCTTTTCATATTTGCAGTGGGGTTGATCTATTTCAACTCCGGATTATTTTTGGGAGCGACATTTCCAGGTATTTCCTGGAGAGGAGGGCTTTTATTGTTGGTTCCAAGTCTTCTTATATTTTTACCTCTGGGCATTTTGAGTAACTGGTTTGCAGGTGGTTGGGGGTTTGCATGGAAGATTATTATGAATTGTGATATTTATTTGGTGCCAGCCCAGATCACTGCCGCGGTATTGGGTAGTTTTCTTGGTTCGCTTTTTCCCGTCCGGGAAAAAAGTATCAGACCTGTAAAGGCATTGTTGCGTTTCTTGTTCATACTTGCCATATGTGTTTTTTCAGGAGCCTTCTTTTTTTTCTACAATAAAGCCTACACGAACAAAAAATATGATATTAAAAAGAGTGTTCTTCTCAGAAATATTAAGATCACACCTTACAGAACGGTGCGCATTGGAGCATTTGAATACAAAACCATATTGGCAGACACCATTCTATGGATGGCTGGGAACCTCAACCATGATACCCGTGATACAACCAGCAGGTGCTACGACGATGATGTCGAAAAGTGCGAAGCTTTTGGCCGTTTATATACATGGGAAGGGGCAGTGAAAGCTTGTGCAGAAGTAGGATGGAGATTGCCGACGAAAGAGGAATGGGAGGCATTGATTCATTTCACGGGGAATTACAAGTTTGCTTTTGACTTTCTTTACGAAGGCGGCGAATCAGGCTTTAATGCCCGTTTAGGTGGGAGTTACCAGCTGCCTGACGGGGCTTTCGCGAATCTCGGGGAGGTGGGCAGCTACTGGAGTAGTTCATCAGATGCTGCCGGTCGTCTTATTTGGAAATGCGGGTTCCGGAAAAAAGAAAACGTCGTTTGGACGGATTATTTTCCCCCGGATTGGTACTTTTCTTGTAGATGTGTCAAAGATGTCAATCTTAAACAATAGGGCATGCCATATTCGAACATTCGCATAGAAAACAAATTATCCTTGCCTTGGCTTAAGTTCGCGCACAACGCAAAGTTTTTACCTCTGCCCGAAACAATCTAATCATGGACAAACCCGACGCATTCTGCCGCTACCTGCGCGCCAAAAACGCCTACGGAGGGCTCGAAGGTGGTGAAAACCCCTTCCTGCCTGAAGACCACGGCACAACCACCTACTGGTGCATACGCGCCATGGGGCCGGTAGGCCCGGACGGCAGGCCGGCGCATGTGTCTGCTTGCGTGGCGGGGAAACGTATGTGTTTCCAGGCGCCTGAGGAGTAAAATATCAGCAAATTATGAAACCACCCTCCCTCCTCCTCGGCACCGCCATGTGGGGCTGGACCATCT
>CAZNYK010000019.1:20654-37383 GCA_964577215.1 uncultured Saprospiraceae bacterium | reverse complement strand
ATTATGAAACCACCCTCCCTCCTCCTCGGCACCGCCATGTGGGGCTGGACCATCTCCCGCCAAACAGCTTTCGCCCTGCTCGACGCGTTCTACCGCGAGGGCCTGCGCGAAGTCGATGCCGCCGTGAACTACCCCATCAACAAGAACCCGGCGGATTTCAGAGCCTCCGAAAACATCCTCATCGACTGGATACAGGCCCACGGCATAAGTGACCTCAAAATAACCATGAAAGTGGGCAGCCTCAACAACCTGCGCACACCCGGTCACAACCTGACCAAGAGTTTCCTGCTGCTCAATTTGGACGATTACCGCTACCGACTCGGCGCCAACTTAGATACTTTCATGATCCATTGGGACAACCGGGAGGATGAGGCGCTCATCGGCGAAACCTTAGAGGCACTGGCCGTCGCCCGCGAACAAGGCCTGCGCGCCGGCCTGTCGGGCATACGCCGCCCGGACATATACGCTAAGTTGAATACCCTGCCGGAGTTCAACTTCGATTTCCGCATACAGATCAAGCACAACATCCTTCAGTCGGACTACGCGCGCTATGCGCCTTTCCATGGGAAGCGGCGCTTCGTGGCCTACGGCATCCACGCCGGCGGCATCAAGCTCAACCCCGCCGAGTACCGCCCCGACAGCAGCCTGCGCGCGCGCGGCGGCGACCCGGAAAACATCCCTCAGGCCATCGCCCGCCTGCGCGAATGGATGGCAGCGGATCCCGGCGTTCCCGGTTTTCATCGCCTGGCCATGATCTTTGCAGCCTTCAGCCCCGGCATGGAAGGCATCATCATCGGGCCTTCTGCGTTGGAGCAATTAAAACAAAGCATTGCTGATTGGCACAGTTTGGACCAGGAAAAAGACAAAAGCTGGTTTCAAAGGCTTGAGTCTATCACTTAAAGAATAGCTTGGGCCAGAAAATCAGTAAGCGGCTTCCCGGCCAGGCAATAATTCAAGGCTTTGGATATGGCTTGCGCGCCGAGCGCATCCCCTGCCGGCAATTCCGCCATGTAGTAAAATTGCTTGTTGGCGATCAGCGGAACCGCTCGGGCCATTTCCTGGAATTCAGCCGGCAGGCGCTTATTTTGCTCTCCCAGCACTTTGCCGTAATGCTTTACAAATGAAGGCGACTCCACAAGTTCCATGAAGCTTTCAGGGTCTTCTGCAATGGCTTCCCTCACCTTTTTCAAACTCTCTTTTTCCAGGAAATACGCTCCGCCGCCGAGCATGAGTTTTTCCGCCTCCAGGTGAACGTAAAAGCCCGGGTATTCCTTGCTCCGGGTACCAAACGGCGAGATAATGGCCGATGCGTGCGTCTTGTAGGGGGCTTTATCAGCGGAAAACCGGGTGTCGCGATAAATGCGGAAAACGGCCTGCCTGGGGGTTATCAGCACGGATGGATCAACAGCCTGTACCTGTTCTATAAGCGCGCCGACGAACGCTTCGAAGGGCTTTTTGAGTGCTTGTTCGTAGCGGCTCTTTTGAGCGTGAAACCACTCCCTGTCGTTGTTTTCGGCGAGGTCGCGTAAAAAATCTAAAGCGGATTGGTCGAGCATGGTGTGCGTAGTTTATGGTTCTATGCCCAGAATGAGTAAAGGAACGGGCGGACTGTTCCTTCCCTGGCGCATTTTCACTCTACAGGCCCCGTATCTTTCCTTGCTTCCAGGACTACCTGGATGGAAGCGGGCAAATTGGAGAAAAGGTCATACCCCGTGGCGGTTTGTATCTGGTTTACCGTAGTGCGATAATCGCCCCAGCCTAAGTTGGCGGCCACATTTTGATTGGGGATGCTCACGGCAATGAGGCGGGTGTTTTCGTTGACGCGGCTGATGTCGTCCTCCCCTTTGGGCAACACGAGAACAGCCTTCCATGTCACGGCCGGCACCGCCACCTTACCGCCGGAAATCGTATTGGCAAATCCGCTGTAGCCGGTGCCGCCCAGGCCGTAGTTGCCCATGACGATGTACAATTCATTGCCTTCGCGGGCCAACTTGCGGCAGTAGGATTCCAATTTCTCCCAGGGGCCTTGATTGACCTCCGGTGCCTGGGGGATAATATTGATCATGAAAAAGGTGCTGCTGTTGTCGCTCACCGTTACGGTGCGGTCGCCAGAAGGGCTATTGTGCCCCCGGTCAAAACCCGAGCCCACGAAGTCCATGCTGGAGACCTGGTACCATCCGGCGGGTAAATCAGTATAAGCCCTGAAATCCTCCTGGCGGTCAACGGGACCGAGCCACTCGCTGCTCAGGTACCAGCTCACCCAGTTGGGGATGCCGCGACTCCGATTGTACGAAACAGCGTATTGCGGAAGCGTAATAAGGTAGTTATTGGCGTTGGCCGGGTCTTTGACAGCCTGGCTTAGATTGCCCATCAGCAGGTTGTACTCCTCCAAATAATCGGGAGAATCCGGTTCGGGATTGTTTTTGTCGCAGCCAAAGATACCCAAGGCGATGAAGGTGAGCAAAATCCGGAGCAGTGCATACAATTTCATACAGGCGCCTGTTTTAATTACTTGGCTTCAAGCCGCAGGCCGCGAGCTTCAAGCTACATTCCCGGTCAAAAACAACAGAGCCTACCTGGCAATTTTCAGGCTTAAATCCAGGCTTACTGCCGAGTGGGTTAACGCACCGACAGAGACGAAGTTCACGCCGGTTTGGGCAATCTTGCGCACATTGTGAATATTGACGCCGCCGGAGGCCTCGGTTTCAAAGCGCCCGCCGATGATAGCTACTGCCTCGGACAAGAGCGGCAGTTCGAAGTTATCGAGCATAATGCGGTCAATTTGTCCAATTTCAAGTGCCTCGTATAATTCAACCAGGTTGCGCACTTCAATGGTGATGGCCAAGTGTTCGAGGCCGTTGGCTTTGCGATATGCCAGTACCCCGGCAATAGCCGCCCTGATGCCGCCGCAAGCTTCTATGTGGTTGTCTTTGATGAGGAATCGATCGTACAGGCCGTCGCGGTAATTGGTACAACCGCCCAGATGCACAGCCCATTTTTCCAGGAACCGCATCAGGGGGGTGGTTTTGCGGGTATCCAGGATGGTAACGGGCAGGTCTTCCACTTCAAAGTGAAACTGATTGCTCAGGGTAGCGATGCCGCTCATGCGCTGCATGGTATTCAGCACTGCCCGCTCGGCGCCGAGGAGCGCCCTTGTATTGCAGTGCACCGTAAAGGCTTTATCCCCTGTACTCACATCGCTGCCGTCTTCGATAAAGGCTGTAAATTCGGATTGCGGATCAACGGTTTCAAAAAATCGCTTAGCCACTTCAACCCCGGCCAGAACGCCGGGTTCTTTCACCAGGAGATAGGCGCTGCTCCGGCTATCGGGTGGGATGCAGGCAAGAGAAGTGTAATCGCCGGGGCCTATGTCTTCGGCAAGTGCCTGTGCGATAAAGGCATCTAACTGCGCAGACACCCTGGCGTCTTGAAGTGTAGTCATTATTTACGTTTAAAGGTTCTTGATCTTGATCAAAACATGACGCCCAAACGGAGGATAATTCCGTTGACTTTTCCTTTTGAGTTTTCCCTCCTGGCCATTTCGGTATTGTTTTGCACAAAAGTGGTTCCGCGGTTGCGGGTAAGGTCGGCAAAACCGATCTGGAAACCGGCGCCCAAAACGAGGGAGGTGCTTTCGGATATGGCGCGTTCCACGCCTCCGTTAATTCCCCAGGACATATTGATCGGCCCCACTTCTTTGCGAATATTGATCTTCGTCACCTCCTCCCCGAGGTTGGCGCCGCGCGCTGTGCCCCGCGCCTGGGTTTTGAACCCCAGCACGAGGTTAGGTTCCACGAAAAAGCGGTTGTAGCCAAACTCCCGGGTACGCATTTTCAACCCGATGGGAATCTCGACAAACTGGATACCGTATTTAAGCTTTACCATACCCGGCAGGGTGTCAATGCCCGGCGGGAGTATCTCGGGGTCCCAATAAATGCCCCTGTATTCGTGCAGCAAAGTACCTCCTGAATTGAACCAAAAACCGATGCCGCTGGTCACGGCATAGTTTTCCCGAAAATAGAATTCACCAATCATGCCCAATTTCAGACCCAGGTTGACCCCGCTGCTGTTGATGCGATTGTTGTTGGTGTTCATCCAACTGAAAGTCGGGCTGCTCTGGAAGCCGAACCTCACGTCTTCCTGAGCTAAAACACTTGCGGACAAGCAAATCATAAATGCGACCGCAACGGCAATTTTTCCCATGGTGGATATGTTTTTAGTGTAAAAAACGACGCGAGTTGGTATTTTCGCGCCCCCAATCCGGGCAAAGTTAAAATCACTCACGACATAGTTCAACGATTTGTGCCGAAAGAAATGATGAAGAGATTGAATTGGCTGTTGCCGCTATCGCTCGCAGCGCTTGCGGTTTCCTGCGACAACAGCCGCATTAAAGCCCCTGATGTATCTGGCATTGAGGTCACTGTGGATATTCAGCGCTTTGAAAAAGACTTATTTTCCATCGATACCAGCGCCATTCCTGCCGGCCTGGCCCGGCTAGAAGAAGACTATCCGGAATTCAGCGAAATTTTTTTCAACGACATCACCGGGTCCAAAAACCCCGACATCGCCCCGGAGGGCCATGAAGCATACATGCGCGGTTTTTTGAGGCATTCCTCTATCCGGGCTTTATACGATTCCTGCATGTTGCGCTTCGATAATATGTCCGACATGGAAAAGGAGTTCCAGCAGGCTTTCCGCTATTACCGCTACTACTTTCCTATAAGGGAAATTCCCGACGTTACTACTTTTATAAGCGAGTATTCGGTAGGTACGTTTATCTACGGCGAACAATCCCTCGCCGTCGGCCTCGATTTCTTTCTCGGCGAAGAACATCCCTATGCGATCTTCAACCCGGGGAATTCCAACTTCTCTGCCTATCTCACACGCACCTTCACACGAGAACATTTAGTGAGCAAAACCTTGCAGCCCCTGATTGAAGACATGCTCGGCCCGCCTTACGGCAACCGCATGCTGGATATGATGATCTACAACGGCAAAAAACTCTACATCCTCGACCTTCTACTGCCCTATACCGCCGACAGCATCAAGCTGGAAATCACTGGCGAGCAGACCAGGTGGTTGTCGAAAAACCAACTCGAAATATGGGCTTTTTTCTTAGCCGAAAACCTCCTCTATTCCTCCGACTGGGCTCAAATCCGCAAATATGTGGAGTACTCGCCCCACTCGCCCGGAATGCCTGAAGAGGCCCCCGGCCGAACCGCCAATTGGCTGGGCCTGCAAATTGTGAGGGCTTACATGCAACAATTCCCCGAAACATCGCTGGAACAACTCATCAACCTGCGCGACGCCCAGGAAATCCTTACCAAAAGCAGATACAAACCGCGCCGATGACGCAACATTATCGACAGTAAAAATGTATTGTGTTCTGTTGATAGTTAAACAGTAAACAAGAGGCCGCGGCCGCCACGCCTTCGTCGCGCCGGGAGTAGTCAACTGGTTAATTGTTAATCGTTACTAAAAAAGAAAATGGAGACTTCAATAGTTAGAACCATCCCTCTCGTCCGTTTGGGGCAATTTGAAAGAGGCGACGCCGCACAACGCAAAGCCTTCGCTCACCAATTGGGCAAAGCTTTTCACGAGATCGGGTTCGTAGGCGTTATTGACCACGGTATTCCCAAAAAACTCATCGAAGACTTCTACACCGCTTCAAAGGCTTTTTTCGCCTTGCCGGAAGACATCAAGCGCAAATACGAAATACCCGGGCTCGCCGGCCAGCGGGGTTATACCTCCTTTGGGAAGGAACACGCCAAACAGTCCAAAGTGGCGGATTTGAAAGAATTCTACCAGATCGGCCAGGAAGTTGCAGACGGCGACCCCATCAAATCAGAATATCCTGATAATGTACATGTGGCCGAGGCGCCTGAATTCACCAAGCTGGGCCTGGAACTCTATCGCGCTTTTGAAAAAGCCGGCGGGATCTTACTGCGCGCCATTTCCATTCACCTGGAGTTGCCAGAGCATTATTTCGACGACAAAATCCACAACGGCAACAGCATACTGCGCGCCATCCACTACCCGCCCATCACCCGGGAACCCGCATCGGCTATTCGCGCCGAACAGCACGAAGACATCAACCTCATCACCCTGCTGGTAGGGGCGTCCGCCGGCGGGTTGGAACTGCTCAACGCCGCCAACGAATGGATGCCCATCATGCCCGAAGACGACGAGATCGTAATCAACGTGGGAGACATGTTACAGCGGCTCACCAACAACTACCTGAAATCTACCACGCACCGGGTCGTCAATCCCCCGCGCGAGTCCTGGCATCTGCCCCGGCTCTCCATCCCTTTTTTCCTTCACCCTAAAAGCAGTATGGACCTGAGCTGCCTGCCGGGGTGCCTGAGCGAAGACCGGCCTCTGGCCTATCCGCCCATCACCGCAGGAGAGTATCTCGATGAGCGCCTGAAGGAAATCGGACTGAAGAAATAGTGCGCGTGTCGTTCCAATAGCGTACCTTTGACTTAATAAATTTGTTGAAATGGATATCATTTTGTTTTTCAGCCTGGGAGGATCAGAAATTCTGCTCATTTTCGGCGCTATCCTTTTGCTTTTCGGCGGTAAAAAGATTCCCGAACTGATGCGCGGCATCGGCAAGGGTATCCGCGAATTCAACGCGGCCCGCTCTTCCATCGAATCCGAATTGAAAGAAGGGATGCGCGACGCAGAGCGCAAAGAATTAGAAGAAAAATCGAAAAAGCAGGAAGGACCGGTAGAGCGCTATTGAACTGCCGGAGCGGATTGACCCTTTATGAAAATTACCCGAATTCCTTTTCACCGGGTGCCGCAATTGTCAAAGATAGATGCGGCATACGCCGGAGGAGACGAGGCATTGAAGCCTTTCTATGCCTATGGTGTTTCCCTTGAGTCTTTTCGGGGTCTCATTGAAGACAAAAAGCGCGATAATACCGACCGCCAAACTTTGGTGGCAGCGCTCCGCCATCAATACCGAGACCTCGAACGTATTCCTGAAGTAGATACACAAATAGAACGGCTTGGCGCACCAAATACCTTTTCGGTAACTACGGCGCATCAACCCTGTCTGTTTACAGGGCCCTTGTACTACGTCTATAAGATTTTTTCCGCCATCAACCTGGCAGACCAACTCAATAAGGCCTACCCGGGATACCATTTCGTTCCTGTATTTGTGAGCGGCGCTGAAGATCACGACTTCGAAGAGATCAACAAAGCGCATCTTTTCAACAAAACTCTCGTCTGGCACAACGAAGAACAAGGCGCGGCGGCAGGCAGATCAACCCACTCCCTGAAACCGGTTCTGGAAGAACTTCGAAGTATCCTGGGCGACTCCGAAGCGGCGGCAGAGGTGTTCTCTACCATAGAAAAAGCTTACACATCTCACACGGCATACGGACAAGCCACCGTGCATCTGCTCCACACTTTGTTCGGCGCATACGGGTTGGTCGTACTGGATTCGAATACGCCCATCCTGAAGCGTTTGTTTGTGCCTGCTATGGAAAAGGAACTGCTCGAACAACCGTCAAAACACCTGGTGGAAGCGGCCCAGCAAAAACTGGAAGCAGCGGGCTTCGGCGCGCAAGCCCATGCCCGTGAGATCAACATTTTTTACCTGCGCGAGCAATTGCGCGAGCGCATCGTCTTTGAAGAGGGAAAATACCAGGTGCTCAACTCTGACTTTGCCTTTTCCCGGGAAGAGATCATCGAGGAACTGCACAACCACCCCGAGCGCTTCAGCCCCAACGTGGTGTTGCGCCCGCTCTACCAGGAAACCGTACTGCCCAACCTGGCCTATATCGGCGGGGGGGGTGAGATCGCTTACTGGTTGGAGCGCAAGGAACAATTCCGCCATTTCGGGCTTAATTTCCCTATGCTGATACGACGCAACTCTGTGTGGTGGATAGATGAAAACGGCGCCAGGCGAATAGAAAAACTGGGACTGCCTCCGGAGGTTTTTTTTGAAGATACCGAGCAGTTGGTCAAACAATATGTAGCGGCCAATACGGAGCACGAGATCAGCCTTGCAGCGGAAAAAGAGCAAGTGCAAGCCGTATTTGCTCAAATACTCCAAAAGGCTTCCGCCGTGGACCCCACCTTGGAAAAAGCCGTTCTGGCCGAACAGGCAAAACAGATCAATGCGCTGGAGCACCTGGAAACGCGTATCCTCCGTGCGGAAAAGCAACGGCAGGATACCGCCGTACAGCAAATCCGGTCCCTTAAGGAAAAATACTTTCCCGGCAACGGCCTCCAGGAACGGCACGACAATTTCCTGCCCATTTTCCTCAAACACGGCCCCGCTTTCTTCGAATTGCTTCGGACAACCTTGGATCCGCTCACACCTGGATTTGTGGTGATAGAGCCAGAATAAACAGAGGACACGCCGTGGGTATGGAGTATTTCCTATGGTTCTCCGCTCGTAGCACGTAGCATTACCTTCGCAATTTGCAAACATGGGCCCATCGCAATGGCACATCTGGATAGATACCGGCGGCACCTTCACCGATTGTATGGCCGTCAGCCCGCAGGGGGAGACGCTTCGTGTGAAAGTACTTAGCAGCAGCAGCCTGCGCGGTACGCTAATTTCACGCACAGGACCCGGAGCATACCGCTTCGAGCAGCAGTGGAACTGCCCCATTGATATTTTTGCCGGCTACACCTTTCGCCTGCTCGAACAACCCGGCATTTCCGCTACCATCATTAAAATTACATTCTTTCCCGAAATACCCTCCACCTCACACCGCTCCCTACCCACCGCCCAAATCTTTTTGGATCGCGACCTCGACTTAGTTCTCCCCTCCGGTTTTGAGATCACCGCCGGAGAGGAAGCGCCCATTCTTGCTGCACGCTTAGCCACGCGCACACCTTTGCACCAACCGCTTCCTGCATTGGCCATGCGCCTCGGCACCACCAAAGGCACCAACGCCCTGCTGGAGAAAAAAGGCGCTAAAGTAGCCCTGCTCATCACCAAAGGCTTTGCCGACTTGCCGGCCATAGGCACTCAACAGCGGCCGCATCTGTTCCAGTTGGACATACCCGGGCCTGAACTGCTCTTTGACCGTGTCATCGAGATTGAAGAGCGCCGGGCAGCTGATGGGAGCGTCTTAATACCATTATCCAAAGAGGCGATAAAAGAAGCAGTGTCTAAGGCTGCCGGCGCCGAATCCGCGGCCATTGCTTTGCTGCACAGTTACCGGAATGACACGCACGAGAATCAGCTTGCAGAGGCCTTGCGTGCCGCGGGGCATCAATTCGTCTCCGGATCGGCTGCGCTCAGTCCGGCGGTCAAGCTGCTTTCACGGGCACAAACGGCCGTAGTAAACGCTTACTTGGAACCGGTGCTGGATGCATACCTCGCCTCTATTTGCCGCAGCCTTTACAGTGCCGGCAGTACCGGCGATACTGCCACGGCAGTTCAAATCCAGTCGCCGGTCGCGAAAACCAGCCTTCACGTCATGACCAGTGCAGGCGGGTTGGTGCAATCCGGGCAGTACAAGGCCAAAGACAGCCTGTTGAGCGGTCCGGCAGGCGGGGTGGTAGGCGCGGCGCATATTGCCCGCAATCTCGGGTTCGAGCGCATCCTCACCCTGGATATGGGCGGCACCAGCACCGACAGCGCCCGATACGACGGCCGCTTCGATTACCGCTTTGTCACCCGCGTCGGGGAAGCCGAGATGCTCAGCCCGACGTTAGACATTGAAACCGTGGCGGCCGGCGGCGGCTCCATATGTTACTTCGACGGTCGCAAGCTTTGCGTGGGACCCGAAAGCGCTGGCGCATCGCCCGGTCCGGCCTGCTATGGCGCCGGTGGTCCGCTGACCATCACGGATGTTAATCTCCTGCTGGGCAAACTGGAACCTTCCGCAATGGGTATCCCCATTTTTAAGGCAAGAGCAAACCAGGCACTGGAGGCGATACAAGATCAAATCAGGGCAATTACAGGATCAAACTACACGGAAGAGGAACTTCTCCGGGGCTTCGAGCAAATAGCCGATGAGCGCATGGCCGGAGCTATTCGTCGCATTTCGGTGGCGCATGGCTTCGATCCCCGCGAATACGCCCTGCTCGCTTTCGGCGGTGCGGGTGGATTGCATGCCTGTCGCATTGCGGACTTACTGGAGATTTCAACGGTGCTGTTGCCCTACGATGCCGGACTGCTCAGCGCCTACGGCATCGGCCGTGCACGCATCGAGCGCTTTGCCGAGAGACAGGTGCTGCAAGGTCTGAGCGATTGCGGCGCAAAATTGGCCGATCTCATCCGGCAGTTGTCGCAGCAGGCGTTCGGCCAACTGGCAACAGAAGGTTTTGCAATAGAAGAAGTAGAAGTATTGCACCGCCTGCTGAGGCTTCGTTTTAAAGGGCAGGACAGCACTTTGGAAATAGATTGGGACGGGCAAAGCGATCCGGGGCCTTTGTTCGAAACGCAATACCGGGCTTTATTTGGGCATTTCCCTACCGGGCGCGAAGTGGAAGTGGAAAGCGCACGGGTGGTGTGCGGCGGGTACCGGGGGACCCCTTTCCACGAAAAAGAAAATATAACCGTTGGTAAATATCCGGTGGCGGGCATAACGGAGCTCCGCAATACAGAGCCGGAAAGCGGAACGGAGTTCCCCAGTACATACTGGGACGCCCTCATACCCGGCGAACTGGTTCCCGGTCCCGCTGTATTGCTGGGCAATCATTCTACCGCATTTATCGATCCAGGCTGGACATTGGAAGTCAGGGAGGAAAAGAACGCCGTGATAACCCGCAAGAAAATAGCCCGCGCCGGCA
This sequence comes from uncultured Saprospiraceae bacterium, assembly GCA_964577215.1. Taxonomy (GTDB): domain Bacteria; phylum Bacteroidota; class Bacteroidia; order Chitinophagales; family Saprospiraceae; genus UBA2329. The sequence goes on along the minus strand of CAZNYK010000019.1, from coordinate 26,619 downwards.
GAGCACACGGCGAAGCAGTGGAACTGGAACTCTTCAGCAACCGCTTTTCAGCTATTGCCGAGGAGATGGGCGCGCAGTTGCAACGCACCGCATTCTCAGTAAACATCAAGGAGCGGCTCGATTTCTCCTGCGCAATTTTGGATGCAGAGGCGGAGTTGCTGGTCAATGCTCCGCACATTCCCGTGCATCTCGGCAGCCTGGGGGTGTGCGCGCGCCTGGTATTGAATAAACTCCCTCTTGAACCCGGCGACGTGATCATGACCAACCACCCGCGCTACGGCGGCTCTCACTTGCCGGATGTAACGCTGCTCAGCGCTGTCTTTTCGGATGAGGGGGAGCGCATAGGTTACGTCATCAACCGGGCGCATCATGCCGAGATCGGCGGGAAAAGGCCCGGCTCTATGCCCCCTGATGCCCGCTCGCTGGAAGAAGAGGGCGTGGTCATAGCCCCGGCGTACATTGTGAAAGGCGGCGAGGCGCAATGGGAGGCCGTGGAGCGTTTGTTCACGCAGTGCCCCTACCCTACCCGTGCCCTTGCCGAAAACTTAGCCGATCTGAACGCAGCCCTGGCTTCGTTGCGCAGCGGCGCGGAAGCGCTTCGTGAGCTTGGGCGCGCACATGGAGTGCGTAAGGTGAAATACTACATGGCTGCGCTGAAAAAAATGGCAGCGCAGGCATTGGAGGAAGCTTTGACCGCAATTTCGCCAGGTCATTATCACGCAGTGGAACACCTCGACGACGGCAGCCGCTTGGAAGTACGCATACGAATAGACAAAAGCTCTTTAGACATTGACTTCAGCGGCACCTCCCCCGTGCATCCGCACAACCTGAACGCCAACATATCTATTGTGTACAGCGTAGTGCTTTACGTGCTTCGCCTGATGGTAAAAAAAGAAATCCCGCTCAATGAAGGGCTGATGCGCCGGGCGCGCATTCATTTGCCGGAAGGCTCGTTGCTGCATCCGCATTTTGAGGATGAAGGCGCCAGATGCCCGGCAGTGGTCGGCGGCAACACCGAAGTGAGCCAGCGCCTCACGGATGCGCTGCTCAAAGCCCTCGGACTGGCCGCATGCAGCCAGGGCACCATGAACAACTTTCTCTTCGGCAATGCGAGTTTCGGTTATTACGAAACAATAGGCGGTGGGGCAGGCGCAGGGCCGGGCTTTGCGGGTCGCTCGGCCGTACATCAGCACATGACCAATACCCGCATCACCGATCCGGAAGAACTTGAACTACGCTATCCTGTCCGGCTATTGCGCTTTGCCATCCGGCGGGGCTCCGGCGGCTTAGGGCAGTGGCCTGGCGGAAATGGCATCATCCGGGAGTTTCTTTTTTTGGAAGCGGTGGAAATGACCCTGTTGTCGCAGCACCGGGTGGAGGCGCCCTACGGCATGGCGGGCGGTAGCCCCGGATTGCCGGGAGGGCAATATCTCCTTCATGCAGACGGCACTGAGGAACCGCTTGCCGGTATGGACAGCCGGACGCTGCTGCCGGGAGACAAGGTGCGGATAGAGACGCCCGGCGGGGGCGGATGGGGAATTTAAAAACGGTTAGGGTAGAGACAACGCATGCGTTGTCTCTACCCTAAAACAACGCATGCGTTGTCTCTACCCTAAATAACCATAGAAACAGGTAACCTTTTGATATCGGACCAAATTCACCTCAAAACTGTCATTTTTTCGCGGATTGTTCGTTTCTTTATGAAAATAACTTCTCGATAAACTGTTTGATCATGCAAAAAGCCGGTATCTTTTTGTTGGTATTTTTGGTGTGGACTTTCCTCCCTCCAGGCCTTCAAGCCCAAATCCGCCCCATGATACAGGAGGGCGTCACCCGCGCCGTGGTCATCGGCGTATCGGAGTACCAGAATGAACGCATACCCCGCCTTCAATACGCGCACGCCGATGCTGATGCTTTTGCGAAATTCCTCCTTTCGCCATCAGGCGGTTCGCTACCGGAGTCTCAGGTGAAACTGCTTACCAACAAACAAGCCACCCAAGGGCAAATGGCCGCCGCGCTCACCTGGCTGCTGGAAGAAAGCAAAGAGGGCGACGCAGCCATCATTTACTTCAGCGGCCACGGCGATATGGAAACACAAACCGTAATGAACTACGGCTTCCTGCTCACCTACGACGCCCCGGCATCCACCTACATGGCGGGCGGAGCTTTCCCGGTCATCTACCTTCAATCTATCGTACAGACGCTCAGCACCCAAAAGAATGTGCAGGTCATACTCATAACCGATGCCTGCCACGCCGGCAAGCTGGCCGGAAGTGCCGGCGGGGGCCCGCAAGCAACTGCCAAGGTATTAGCCGACCAGTTTGCCAACGAAGCCAAATTGCTCTCTTGCCAACCCGATGAGTTCTCCATAGAAGGGCCGAAGTGGGGCGGTGGGCACGGCGTTTTTACTTACTTCCTCATAGACGGGCTGATGGGCCTGGCCGATACCAACGGCGACGGAACAGTGACCTTGTTGGAGATTCAGCGCTTCCTCGAAGACAATGTATCGGCATCCGCAGACCCGCACCCGCAAATTCCGCTCGTATTCGGCAATAAGGGCATGAAATTGGCCAAAGTGGACGCTCCGGCGCTCGCTGCGCTGAAAGCGGCGCGTGCCGACAGCCGGCCGGATGCGCTGTCGGGAGCCGTCGCATCGCGTTCGGCAGCGCAGTCTATCGACCCGGATACGCTGACAATGGCCATGTATGGCCGGTTTAATGCTTCGCTAAAAAACAAACATCTCCTATACCCTGAAGAAGACGCGGCATACACATTGTACATGGCGCTTCGCGACAGGCCGCTCATGGCCGCCTACCGGCAGAATATGCGCCGCGAATTAGCTGCGGCCTTGCAGGATGAGGCCCAGTCGGCCATACTGGATTACCTCGCCGCCAGCCCGGTAGAACTTCGCCGCCGCTGGTCTTTCGACGCCCGGTACGACCGTTACCCGGAGTATCTGGGCAAAGCAGCCGAAATACTTGGTACCGAACACTTTATGAATAAGGAACTCAGCGCTAAGGCCTTGTATTTTCGAGGCTTGAATCTTCGCCTCAAGGGTGAACGGGAGCGAGATGCTGCAATGTACAAACAGGCTGTCGAATTGCAAAACCAGGCACTCGCCCTTGATCCTTCCGCTGCATATGCCTACAACGAACTGGGCCTGCTGGCACGCCGTACCCGCAACTTCGAGGCCAGTGTCGGATTTTTTAAGCAGGCCTTAGCTCTTTCGCCTACCTGGGTATTAGCAGAAACCAACCTCTGCGGCAGCTACGCAGACATGGGGCAATTTGCGCTCGCCGAGGAAGCCTGTATCCGCGCGCTGCAATACGACAGCACATTTGCCCTGGCGCATCACAACCTGGGCTTTGCTTTAGGTGAGCAACAAAAATGGGACGCCGCAATAGCCGCCCTGCAAAAGGCAGTTGATTACGATCCCGGCTACATTTTGTCGCACATGACCCTGGCCGATGCTTATTATGTGAAAGGAGAGCGCCGCAAAGCCATGGCCTCATGGAAAGAGGCGATCCGCATAGAGCCTGATCGCACCGTTGCCTTATACAACCTCGGAGTAGTATCCAAAGAACTGGGCGAAGCCGGGGAAGCGCTCCATTACTTCCATGCCATCATAGCCATTGACTCCACCGATGTGGATGCCTGGTTGGAAATAGCAGAACTGCAAATGGAAGCGGGCAGGCATACCGAGGCAGAAGTTGCGCTGCAAACTGCCTGGGGTATCGCTCCTGAAAACCCCGAAGTTTATTACTTGAAAGCCAAACAGCACCTCATCCGCAAACAAACGGACGCCGCGTTGGACGCCTTGCAAATTGCTCTGGAAAAGGGATTCAATGATGCCGAACTCATTCAGGAAGATGCCCATTTTGACGCGATTCGAAAGCACAAACGCTTCAAAAGCCTTATGGACACATACTTCCCAAAGTGAGGCGCGCTCCATTTACTGCACCAGCACTACATAATCCCAGGCGTTCAGCTTGATACTCGTGCCGGCCGCAATGGCCGTAGTGCTGTTGGCAAATATATTGGAATAACTGCCTTCCAGGTCTTTGGCATTCAAAACCACGTCTTGAGACTCAGGGCTGAGATTGAGCAGTACGAGGACTTTGTTGCCTTCCTTTTCCCGAACATAGACTAAAACTTTGCTGTCATCTTCGACGGGTACAATAACAGGCTCGCTGCCGGCAGCTCCGTTCCAGAGCGCTTTGTTTTTGCGCTTCAGGTCGAGCAGGGTGCGGTAAAAAGGCTCGTAAGTGTGCAGATTGTCCCAGGCAATGGTGTCTTTTTCAAAAAACGCCAGGCGTTTGTTCAGCCCGGCTTCCTGTCCGGAGTAGATCAACGGCATGCCGTCAAAGGTAAAAGCCAGCACGGCCATGGCTTTTAAGGCATCGCCCATGCGCTCGAACTCCGTTCCGTTCCAGGAGTTTTCATCATGGTTGGTTATGAAGTGCATGTGGTAGCCCTTGCGGAATTTCGCGCGGTCTTCCTTCAGCCACTTGCCAACGTCGGAAGCCTTGGCCTCTCCCTGGGCAATCTCGTTCAACAGGTGGTGAAAACTCCATCCGTACGACATGGCAAATAGTTCTTCATTCCTGTGCGGTGGATGCTCGGCTTCGGCCAGCATGAATACATCGGGCCTTTGACCGCGCAATTGCGGAACGGCTTCCCGCCAGAAATCGTCGGGCACTTCAGATGCCACGTCGCAGCGGAAGCCGTCGGTACCCACTTCGCGCAACCAGAAGAGCATATCCGCGATCATGGCCTTGCGAAGTTCAGGGTTGTCATAATTCAGGTCGGCCACGTCGGTCCAGCCCCAGGACTCGCCCGTTTTGGGGTCGATGGGGTCGATGATCCCGCCTTCTTCGTTGCGGGTGTAATAGTCGGGATGGTCCGTTATCCATGGATGATCCCAGCCGGTGTGGTTGGGCACCCAGTCCAATATGACGCGCATGCCGAGGCGGTGCGCTTCGCCCACTATGGCGCGGAAATCTTCCATAGTGCCGAATTCCGGGTTCACCTTCGTAAAATCCGCCACGGCGTAGTAACTTCCCAGCGTGCCTTTGCGGCGCTCTTCAGATACCGGGAAAATGGGCATGAACCAGAGGATGTCCACCCCCATTTCGCTGAGGCGGGGCAGATGCCCGGCAAAGGCCTTGAAGGTGCCCTCCGGGGTGTACTGCCGCACGTTCACTTCATAGATGTTTGCACTATACGCCCATTCCGGCGCTGCGGCGGAAGGCTCCAAGGGCGCAACCGGAGTTTGTACGGCGGAAGCATCCCGCTTGCAAGAAACACCAAAAAATACAACAATCGCAAATAGCAGAATTGCGGCAAACTTGATAATAAGGGTTACCTTATTCATAACCGAATTGCTTTTTAGTAGGCCGGGTCATGAGATTGATCACTTTACACATCACGCCGGGCTGAGGCGAATCCCGTGTAGCTACGAAAGAGGCCTCAAAGCCCTGGTAGTTTCCGAAGTTGAGTTCCCAGAACATGTCGTAGCTGTTATCCGTTTCGGAATCAATGGTGAGAATGGGAGTTCCCTGGAAGTAGGTCAGTTTCCAACTGCCTTTGCCGAGGTATTCCTCCCAGTGGCCGTAGGTAAAGGTGCCGTCCATTTGGAGCTTATACCATAACCCTCGGTTGAAAAAACTTTTCTCCTGGTCGCCGGGAATGACGTAAAACTCAAAAACCCAAAAGTCTTTGGTAAGCAGTGCAGTCTCGCGGTTGCTTTCAGCCGGTACAGGCTGCTCAGCCCATCCCTCTGCCTTAGACCCGGCAACGCTTCCCGCGCCGGCGCCGGTCCCTTTAGGATCATTTTTACAGGAAAATACCGTTGCTGCTGCGATGAGAATAAAAAGGAGATATTTCATGGTTGTTTCAATGTGATGAATGATGAATGTTTGTTAATGCTGAGCGGATTCAGTTCCGGGTTCCGGGTTGTACTGCC
>CAZNYK010000019.1:12982-20554 GCA_964577215.1 uncultured Saprospiraceae bacterium | reverse complement strand
CCCATGCCTCACCGCCACACTCAACTCCCCTCCCGCCTCTACAGTAAACGCATTATCATAGACTTTGATCTCTAAATCCTTGCCGGAGAGATTGCGCACAATGGCCTGCTCCCGGGTCACTTTCACCTGGAGCAGAGCGCCCCTGAACCGTATTTTGAAAGCGTAGGCGCTCCACTGCCTGGGTATCATAGGGCTGAATTGCAGGGTGTCGTCATACACGCGCATACCGCCGAAGCCCTTTACAAAGGACATCCAGGTGCCTGCCATACTGGTGATGTGGCAGCCGTCTTCCGTATCGTTGTTGTAGTCGTCCAAGTCCAAACGGGCGGTGCGCAGGTACATCTCGTAGGCCTTTTCCTCCATGCCCAAGCGGGCGGCGTGTATCACATGCACACAGGGAGAGAGAGAGGACTCGTGTACGGTGCGCGGCTCGTAGAACTCGAAATTGCGCCGGATGACTTCCTCGCTGAAGTGGTCTTCGAAGAAGTAAAGCCCCTGCAACACGTCGGCCTGTTTGATGAAACAGGAGCGCAGTATGCGATCCCAGGACCAGTTCTGGTTGATGGGGCGCTGACCGGCGGGTATGTCGCCCACGGTGAGTATATCCTTTTCCAAGTAGCCCTCTTGCTGCAAGAAAATGCCGCGTTCTTCGTCGTAGGGAAGAAACATATTCCCGGCAATTTCCTTCCAGCGCGCAAGTTCTTCCTGCTCACGGAATGCCGTTCTGCTCGCCATGTCTCGATACTTTTCAGGGGCTTTTTCCTTCACGTATTGCAATGCCTCACCGGCATAGCGCAGGCACCAGGAAGCAATGTAGTTGGTGTACCAGTTGTTGTTCACGTTGTTCTCGTACTCGTTGGGGCCGGTCACGCCGTGTATGACGTACTGCTGTTTGGGCTGCGAAAAATGTACGCGCTGCGCCCAGAAACGGGCAATGCCCAGCAGCACTTCGGCGCCGTACCCGACGAGGTAGTCCTTTTCACCTGTATAGCGTATGTAATCGTAAATGGCGTAGGCGATTGCGCCGTTGCGGTGTATCTCCTCGAAGGTGATCTCCCATTCGTTGTGGCATTCCTCTCCGTTCATGGTCACCATGGGGTAGAGTGCCGCGCCGCCGCTGAAGCCGAGTTTTTCCGCGTTTTCTATGGCTTTTTGCAAGTGGCGGTAGCGATACACGAGCAGGTTGCGCGCCACGTGCTGATCGGCAGTGGCCAAGTAAAACGGAAAACAATACGCCTCCGTATCCCAGTAGGTGCTGCCGCCGTATTTTTCGCCGGTGAAACCTTTGGGGCCGATGTTGAGCCTTTCGTCTTCGCCGGTGTAGGTTTGATACATCTGGAAAATATTGAAGCGGATACCCTGCTGTCCGGCCACGTCGCCCTGTATGCGGATGTCGGCCTCTTCCCATTTGGCCGCCCAGGCGTCGGCCTGGGCTTGGAGCATCAAGTCAAAGCCTTTTTCATATGCGCGCTTGACGGCATCCTGGCAACGCTGGAGGAGTTCTTCTTTCGGGTAGTTGAGCGAAGACACCACAGCGGCGTATTTATAGACGACCGTTTCTTTTCCCTTTTCGCATTTCAGGTCCACCGTGCGGCCCGTATATTTTTCTTTGTGTACGCGCAGGGAGTCAAAGTTGACCTTGATGCCATTTTGAAAAATAGAAAACCGCATACCGGTGCATACCTGGAACTCGGTCTTTTTGGTCTCGGCAGTGATATACGCCTGGCTTCGTTTGGTTTTGGTTTCCACCTCCACCCAGAACTTCTCGCCGTAGTTGGCGTCCTGGTTCATTACATCTGCATTGACGTAAGGGGTTACAGTGAGCGTGCCGGAAAAGTTGAGCGGCTTGACGCTGTAGCGGATGGCGCCGGTTTCGTCGTCGGCGATGCTGCAAAAGCGGCAGGAGGTAATCTCCACGCGGCGACCGTCGGCGGATTGAGCGATGACATGGCGCTCCAAGCGGCCGGTTTGCATATCTAAAACGCGGCGGAAGGACTCCACCTTCCACTTGGCTAAGTCGAGATGCTCTCCGTCAAAGGCAATGTCAATACCGATCCAATTGGGCGCATTGAGCACTTTGGCGAAGTACTCCGGGTATCCTATTTTCCACCATCCTACGCGGGTTTTATCAGGGTAGTAAATGCCTGCCACGTAGCTGCCTGGGAGCGTGTCGCCACTGTATTGTTCCTCGAAGTTGGCGCGCTGCCCCATGCGGCCGTTGCCTATGCTGCACACACTTTCGGATATGCGATTGTATTCCGGGTGAAAGCCCTCTTCGATGATCTGCCATTCATGGTGTTGCAGGTATTGTTTCATTTTCTTTTGTTGTCGGTTTTACCCGCCGCAGCCTTGGCGTAGGCGGGTTGTCAGTTGTCGGTTTATTTTAGTGTGTTCAGCACGTCGCTCCAGGCAAGGCCGGCGAAGCCGGGAATGACCATGTGCGCTTTGCCCAGCACTTCCGGGCTGCCTACGCCTACCGCGTAAAACCCTCCGGCCAAAGCTGCCTCGATGCCGCTGTCCGCATCTTCGAATACGATGCAGGCAGCCGGTTGGAGGCCAAGTTCTGCGGCGGCAAGTTGGAAAACCTGTGGATCGGGTTTACTGCGCGTGGTTTGGCGACCGTCCACGATAACCTCGAAGCAGTCTCTTAGCCCGATGCTCTGAATGACGGCGCCGGCGTTTTTACTGGCCGAACCCAAGGCGATCCTGATGCCGTGGCGTTGCAGGTCGTCTAAGAATTCCGGTACGCCGGGCAATATTTCACCGGGTTGCATATGGCTGATGAGGTCTTTGTACCACTCGTTTTTGCGGTCAGCCAGTTCGAGCTTCTGTTCTTTGGAGGGGGTAATGCCGCCCCAGCCGAGTATGATGTCGAGCGATTCCATGCGGCTGACGCCTTTGAGCTGCTCATTGTCGGCTTCTGAAAAGTCGAAACCCAACTCATTGGCTAAGCGCCTCCAGGCCTGGAAATGGTACTTGGCCGTGTCCACAATTACTCCGTCGAGGTCGAAAATGCAGGCTTTGATCATTCGTCAGTTTTGTGCGGCGGCAAAAATAAGGCAAATGGCGCATTACTCGCACAAATTCCAATCTGCCCGAAGAAAGTCCGGCGAAAATAATGGTCCGGCTCAGTCTTCCGACCGGGAGGCTCATCTCTTCACCACTTTCCCCGAATAAGTCCCGCTCTTGCCTTGTATACGCCAGAAATAAAGCCCTGCCGGCAAACCCACTAAGCTTTCCTGCCATACCGGTTCCCAGCGGAGTGCTTGCCGGAGAAGGCGCCCGTCGGAGGAAAATATCTGAAGTACTACCGTTGCATCGAAACCTTCCGGCAAGGAGAAAAACACCTCCTCCCTGGCCGGATTGGGAAAAACCCTTACCTCGCTTGCAGCCGGCATTTCGGCCACTGGGTTAGGTGCTTGTGCAGGCAGGTCGGTGGCAAAAATGTGGATGCCGCCGCGTTCGTTGCCAACCGCCACTTCCAGTAAACCATCGCTGTCTAAGTCGGCGAAAGCCGGCCGGCTGCGCGCTCCGGCAGCAATACCGCCCCAATTATCGCTCAGCAACGGAAAAGGGGCTTCAAAATCGGCTTCCCAAACAGAAAAAGACCTGATGCGCCCCTGTTCCGAACCCGTAAACAACTGGAATTCGCCATCTGCTTCCAAAACGACCGGGGCACTGTAACCGGAAAAGAATCCCGGTGCGCGGGCATCCACCCGGCCGAGAAAGGCCACGTTAGGAGCAGAAAGCTCCGCTTGAAAAAACGGCAGCCCGGGCGTCCCCGTATTGGGAAAATAATGGAGGATTCCGGTTCTGTTGCCGATGATCAGATCCGTCCTTCCGTCCCGGTTCAGATCAAATAAGAACGGAGTGGAGGCTATTCCCACATCGATGTTCATATAGGGGTATTGGTGAGCAGCGAACTGCATGGGATTGCCGGGCCCGGCAAGGTTTTCAAAATAATACATCATTCCGAAATCCTCGCCGACGAGCAAATCCACGTCTCCGTCTCCGTCTATGTCGCCGAAAGCAGGAGCGAGATTGAAAGTAGCCGCGGCTATTTGGCTCATGCCGAGGAAGTCGTCGTCGGCCAATTGGAAAGCAGGTTCGGTGGCGGTTCCCACATTGAGAAAAAGAAAAAGCCTGGAAGCTTTTACGCCGAAAGGCTGATAAAACGATCCGTTGCCGATGAGGAGGTCCGTAAGTCCGTCGCCGTTCACATCTGCAAAAGCGGGATTGGCGCCGGTACCCAGGTCAATCATGGTCTCCACCAGGAAGTTGCGCTGCCGCAGCTCAAAATGGTAGGGTACGCCCTGGGGGTTGCGGTACCACCAGAGTACCGCTCTGTCTTCTGAAGAGGAGCTGGCATTCGGCGCTACAGCGAGGTCTTTTTTGCCGTCGCGGTCGAGGTCGATGAGGAATGCAACAGGGAAAACGGGTAGGCTCACAGGCACATCATAGGATGGAAAAAAGTTGTCCTGGTTTGTAAACCACGCCAAAGAAGGAGTGCCGCCGTTGCTGAGGAAGTTGAGATTGTTGAAAGAAATGTCTCCCAATACCAGGTCTTTCACGCCATTGCCGTTTGCATCAAAAGCCAGGATGGTTGAACCGGCGTGGCGGGTTTCGATCGGGCCGTCTTCAGGAAGGAGAGGAGAAAAACACTGGCCCGGAGCAGCAGCCAGATCCACAGCTTCGGTGAAGCCGCTTTCGTAAAATCCGCCCCAGCAGGTACTCGCCAAGCGATACACGAGCGTATCGGTACCAAGGCCCATCTCTATGGAGCGGTTGGCGTAGTATTCCATGTATCCGCCCGCCACGCCGAATGTGAGAATGTCTAAATCGCCGTCGCCGTCCACATCCACCACGGCAGGGTAGTCGATGCGGGTGACGAAAAGCTGGGTGCTGGAGCCGTTGGGCAAGGGGAAGTAAATAAGCCGGTAGGGATTGGGAAACATCACCTGCCGGAATGCAATGCGATCCTGTTCGTCGTAATAGCCCCGCCACACCATGATCCCGTCAATGCCGGGCACATTGGAGTAGGCGAAAAGGTCGGCTATACCGTCGCCGTTGAAGTCGCGCAGCAATACCCAGTTGCTCAGGGGCGGAAAGCCCGCCGTATACTCCGGGGCGTAGGTGTAATGGGGGGAGCCGGGCACGCCGTCGTGTAAGAACGGCAGTATCACATTGCCCTGGCGATCGAAAACGAACAAGTCCATGATACCGTCGTTGTTGAAATCCACTTCCGACAACTGCGGGTTGTTCAGGCCGCCTGCCAATGCGTTGGGCAACTCCTGCCCGTTGACGCTGAAGGGAATGAAGACCGGGGAAAAGGGTTGGGCGCTTAGAGGAGAATTAATGACAGCGAGTATCGTCCAGGTGGCTATCGCTGAAAATAATCGAAGCATAGGTTGGCTCTGTTTAGAGAAAGAATCTCTTACCAAACGTCAAATGAAGGAGAATGGATTGAACCGGCCGCTTTTTTGTGGGGAACCATGCCGGAAGATTTTCAGCATCCGGATAGGGGGCGCCCCTGCTCTGTCGCATCCATATAGAGCAAACCAAAAAAGAATGTCACTATGAAAAACTCAATGGCTCTCGTAATACTGCTCGCCATTTTTCAATTTCCCGGCTTGATGGCGCAAAAAACCATAGAAGTGGAGTCCTTCGACGCCGTTACCGTCGCCGGCAATATCGTCGTATTGCTGAAGCCGGGCGATACCGAACGCGTTGAGGTAGAAGTTCGGGGCGCTCCTCAGGACGAACTCAAGGTGAAGACCTTGCGCGGCGAACTGCGCATCAGTTGGCTCAACTCGCTGATCTATAAAGACTACGACGCGGAGGTCACCGTGTATTATCAAACCTTGCGGGCGGTTCGGGGCAGCGCAGGAGCACGCATCTCCGCGGCCGGCCCTCTGAAAGGCGACAAGATTGAACTGAGAGCCGCTTCCGGTGCGCGCATGGATTTTGAAATCGCGGCGAACGCAGTGGACGGCTCGGCCTCGGAAGGGGCGGTATTGCGACTTTCGGGCGCTGCAGATACCCAACGCTGTTCTGCCGTCACCGGAGGCCAATATGAGGCTTTCGACCTCAAAAGCAAGCGCACCTACGCCCGCGCCCATACCGGCGGACAGATGCAGGTATCGGCGCTCGAAGCCCTTGAAGCCTCCGCGCACACCGGCGGTACAGTAGAGTACGCCGGCGATCCCGAAGTGACCGTGTTGAGGAATATCATCAGCGGAGATGTGAGAAAGCGGACCTTGTAAACCGCTTTACCATTCCATATCCATATGCGCTGCCGACAGCTCATTCCAGGCGTGGCGGTCACCGGCCTGCTTTGCTGTTTCCATACCCTTTTCGTAGGCAGCTTTGGCAGCTTCCGGTTGTTCCAAATGTTCCAAAAGCTTGCCGAGATGGTAGTATAAGCCCACGTAGCCGGGGTCTTTTTCTTCCAAAATCCGGTATTGAGCCAGCGCTTCGTCCAATTCGCCGGCGCCTTCGTATTCTTTGGCTATGGCAAAAAGCAAAAAAGAATCATCCGGACTGCTTTGCAGCAGTTCGAGGAGTTGTTGCATCCTGGCGGTCGGCATAGGTTTTTAGTTAAATGATCATGTAATAAGGACAAAGCTTGAGGCTTCTGCACATTATTGCAGTCATGGTTTGAAGCTATTTTTTCAAAATTAGCGAAAATTCGCTGCGAACCATTTTCTTCGCGGCGAATTTATATCTTTGCGGCGCGAAATTCAAATCGCTTTCCGTTACTTTTCGGATTCACCAAGCCTGGCCGCCGCGGCCCGGCAGAAATCAAACAACTCATGAAGCTCTTGGTTTGTGTAAGTAAAACTCCGGACACCACTGCCAAAATAGGATTCACCAACGACAACAGCGAGTTCGATTCCGCGGGCGTTCAGTACATTATGAACCCCTACGACGAATGGTACGCCTTGGTGCGCGCCCTGGAACTCAAAGAATCCCTCGGCGGCTCGGTGACCATTGTCAATGTAGGCCCTGCCGACAATGACACCGTCATTCGCAAAGGACTCGCTATCGGCGCCGACGATGCCGTGCGCATAGATGCAGACCCGAAAAGCTCGCTGTTCGTGGCCAGGCAAATTGCAGAGTTCGCCCGCAGCGAAAGTTACGACATCATTTTCCTCGGCAAGGAAACCATTGACTACAACGGCGCCGAAGTGGGCGCCATGATCGCAGAGTACCTCGACATGCCTTTCATCTCCTACGCCAACAGGCTGGATTTGAACGGCAGTACGGCTCTCATTAACCGTGAAATCGAAGGCGGCGCTGAAGAGTTGGAGGTAGACCTTCCCTTCGTGCTGAGCGCCGCTAAAGGAATGGCCGAACAGCGCATCCCCAACATGCGCGGTATCATGATGGCCAAGACCAAACCGCTCAAAGTGTTACCCCCTGTTTCTTTTGAGGACAAAGCCGTTGCTGTTTCCTACAGCCTGCCGCCGCAAAAAACTTCCGTAAAGCTGGTTGACCCCGACAATATGGAAGAATTGGTACGCCTGCTGCACGAAGAAGCGAAGGTTATCTGATAAAAAGCTACGAGCTTCG
>CAZNYK010000019.1:7560-12882 GCA_964577215.1 uncultured Saprospiraceae bacterium | reverse complement strand
ACGAGCTTCGGGATGGCTAAAGCTCGCAGCTTGTAGCTCGCAGCTCGTAGCTTATAAAAAAACAACTCATCTCAAAAAAATATACCAATGGTTCTCGTATTCGCAGAAAGTCAAAAAGGGCAATTTAAAAAAGCAGCTTTCGAGGCTGTCACTTTCGGATATAAAACCGCCCGCCAACTCGGAGCGGAATGCATCGCATTAGTGCTCGGAAAGGCCGAAAACGCCGGTGAACTGGGCAAATACGGCGCATCCCGCGTATTGCATGCCGCTGATGCCGCATTGGATACATTCGACAGCCAATTGTACACATCAGCCATTGCCGGAGCGGCCAATCAGGTGGGCGCCACGGTGATCGTGGTATCCGCTACCGCCAACGGCAAAGCCCTGCTCGGGCGTTTGGCCGCGCGCCTGGATGCCGGTTCTGTGGCCGGCGTCAATGCCGTGCCGCATGTGGACGGCGCCTTCCGGGTGAAACGCCCCGTGTTTTCCGGGAAAGCCGTAGCGGAGTATGAATTGCGCTCCGATGTGAAAGTTCTTTCCCTTATGGGCAACGCCATGCCGCCCGAAGTTACGGGCAACCCCACGCCGGCAGTGGAATCCATTGCATTGGACTTGCCCGCCTCCCGGGTGCGCGTCAAGTCGGTGAAAAGAGTCGAAGGCATTGTGCCCCTGCCGGAAGCGGAATTGGTCGTGTCGGCCGGTCGCGGCATGAAAGGCCCGGAAAACTGGGGCATCGTGGAAGACCTTGCGCAAGTGATCGGCGCTACTACAGCCTGCTCGCGCCCCGTGGCAGATGCCCACTGGCGTCCTCACCATGAACACGTAGGGCAAACGGGCATAGCCATCCGGCCTAATCTCTACATCGCCATCGGCATATCGGGGGCCATACAGCACTTAGCCGGCGTGAACAACTCCAAAGTGATCGTAGTGATCAACAAAGACCCTGAAGCGCCGTTCTTCAAAGCCGCCGATTACGGAGTGGTAGGCGATGCTTTTGAAGTGGTGCCCCGCCTTACGGAGGCACTCCGGAAATTCAAGGCGGCGCAATAATGAAAAAAAAGTTTTCGCCGTTGGTTTTCAAAAAATAAGCCTTACCTTTGCGGCGCTGTAAATGATTCTTGTGATCACTAACGGTTAAAAACACTACAATGGCAGTTTATTTATCCAATGAAAAAAAGGCGGAAATATTCCGCGAGTATGCCGGAAGCGAAAACAACACCGGCTCGGCAGAAGGGCAGGTAGCTCTGTTCACTTATCGCATTAAAATGCTCTCCGAGCATTTGAAAACCAATCGGAAGGACCACTCCTGCCGCCGTTCGCTGGTGGCTATGGTGGGAAAGCGCAAGCAATTGCTGCAATACCTGATGAAGAAAGACATCAACAAATACCGGCAACTCATCGAGCGGCTGGGTATTCGTAAGTAACACACCGAAGCAGCATCCCGCAGGGGATGCTGTTTCTCTTTTTACCATACCGCCGCGTGGCGGTTTTCTTTGAATAGCAGTTTCAGCAAAGGCGTTCAGTTGTATTGTGGATCATATCAATTCTGGCAGGTACCCTTACTTGTCCGTTTCTTTTCCGATAAGGACCCTTACCATTCTACGAGCAGACAGATTCCCTGACTGCTTTCGCCCAGGGTTCGATGCCCTGTCCGCCCCGGTTTTCCGGCCTGAAATCAAGGATGATACAACACGAGATAAAACATTTAAAATTAGCGTTTTATGGGATTACAAATTCCAATCACCACATCGTTTAATTTGCCCGATGGCCGCGAAGTAACGATCGAGACCGGCAAGTTGGGCGCACAATCTGACGGCTCCGTCGTAGTGCGCGTAGGCAATACCATGCTCTTTGCTACCACCGTTTTTGAGAAAAAACCCCGCGAAGGACAATCCTTTTTCCCCCTTTCAGTTGACTACCAGGAAAAATTTGCAGCCGCAGGCCGCATCCCCGGCAACTTCTTTCGCCGCGAAAGCAAACTCTCTGATTACGAGGTGCTCGTCTGCCGTTTGGTGGACCGCGCCATCCGCCCTCTTTTCCCTGATAACTACATGAATGACACGCAAGTCATCATTAACCTTATCTCTACAGAAAAGCACGTCAAACCCGACGCTTATGCCGCACTGGCCGCTTCGGCTGCGCTCACCATTTCGGGCAGCCCCTTCCAGGGGCCGATCTCCGAGGTTCGCGTCGCGCGCATTGACGGAGAGTTCCGCATCAACCCTGATAAACCCGATCTGGAACGCGCCGACATGGACCTCATCGTCGCCGCCACCATCGACAATATCATGATGGTGGAAGGTGAAGCCAACGAGTGCCAGGAAAAAGACATGGTTGAGGCGCTCAAAGTGGCGCATGAAGCCATCAAAGTGCAATGCCGCGCTCAATTGGAACTGGCCCGGAAAGTGGGCGGCAAAGCCCTTGAAAAACTGGAAGTAGAACCGCCTGTGGAGGATGAAGAGCTCAAAGCCCGCGTGGACGCGCTCACCCGCCAGGCCATCCTTGAAGTGGCGCGCGGAGGATTTGACAAGCAGACCCGCAAAAACCGCTTTGACGAGATCAAGGAACAACTCATCGCCACCCTGACTGAGGAAAAAGGCGAGGAGTACATGGAAGAAACAGGTGAAAAATCAGCCAAGGACTACTTCGACAAACTCAAGAAGGAGGTCATCCGCCGTATGGTCATGGACGAAGGCGTTCGTTTGGATGGCCGCAAGGGCGATGATATCCGGCCCATCTGGTGCGAGGTAGATTACCTGCCCTCCGCGCACGGCTCTTCCATCTTCACCCGCGGCGAAACCCAGTCGCTCACCTCCATGACACTGGGAACCAAGCAGGACGAAGCAATGATTGACAACGCGCAGGAACTTTATTACGATAAATTCATCCTGCATTACAACTTCCCCGGCTATTCCGTAGGCGAAGTGAAACCCCAGCGCGGCCCCGGCCGCCGGGAAGTTGGCCATGCCAACCTCGCCGGCCGCTCCCTGCGCAAGGTGCTCCCCAAAGACAATCCCTACACCATCCGGATCGTGTCTGACATCCTGGAATCCAACGGCTCTTCCTCCATGGCAACGGTTTGCGCCGGCGCCCTTGCTCTCATGGACGGCGGCGTGCAGATCAGCGCTCCGGTATCCGGCATCGCCATGGGCCTCATTACCGATGGCAAGAAGTTTGCCATCCTTTCCGACATTCTCGGAGATGAGGACGCCCTCGGCGATATGGACTTCAAGGTGACCGGTACTGAAAAAGGCATCACCGGCTGCCAGATGGACATCAAAGTGGACGGAATGCCCTACGAAATACTCGAAAAAGCGCTCGACCAGGCAAGAGCAGGCCGCCTGCACATTCTCAACGAGATGAAGAAGACCCTTCCCGCACCGCGCGAAGACTTCAAGCCGCACGCACCGCGCATCGTCCAGTTGTTCATCGAGAAGAGCTATATCGGCGCCGTCATCGGCCCGGGCGGCAAGGTAGTACAGGAAATCCAGGCCGAAACCGGCACGGTTATCAGCATCGAGGAGGTGGAAGACAAGGGCATCGTCAGCATCGCTTCCTCCAATAAAGACTCCATTGAAAGAGCATTGGACCGCATCCGGCGCATCACTTTCACGCCTTCTATCGGCGATGTGTACGATGCCAAGGTCAAATCGGTCATGCCCTACGGCGCTTTTGTGGAATTCCACGGCAAGAGCGGCCTGCTGCACGTCTCCGAGATGTCCACCCAGCGCATCGAAAATGTGGAAGACTTCATCAAAGAAGGCGACGAAGTGCGCGTGAAACTCATCGAAATAGATCAGAAAACCGGCAAATACCGGCTATCCGCCAAAGCCCTTTCCGAAACGGAACCGCGCGAGCACAGCGACGGGGATCGAAGGGAAGGCGGCCATCGCGACGGCGGCCACAGGGGCGGCGGTAGAGACGGCGGCGGACGCCATGGCGGCGGCGGCAGGGACGGCGGCCATCGCGGAGGTGGCGGCGGCAGTCACCGGCGCTAAGGAATTGTATCCCTCGCCTGTGCAAAGCGCAACCCGGAGCTTCCGGGTTGCGCTTTTTTTTGCCCACATCAAAATACCGCCTGGTAATCTTAATCTTCGAATCCCCTTCGCGCTCTACTCCTCCATAGCCTTCACCCCAGGCAGCACTTTGCCCTCCATAAATTCGAGCATGGCGCCGCCGCCGGTAGAAACGAAACTGACTTTGTCGCCGAGGCCGAGTTGGTTGACCGCCGCCACGGAGTCGCCGCCGCCGATGAGCGAGAAAGCGCCCTGAGCCTGGGTGGCATGTGCTGCAGCTTCCGCTACGGCCTGGGTGCCGCCGGCAAAAGGCGCCATTTCGAACACGCCCATCGGGCCGTTCCAGAAGATGGTTTTGGAAGCATGGATGGCTTCGGAAAACGCCTTTTGCGCCTCCGGGCCGATATCTAAACCCATCCAGCCTTCGGAAATGGCATGGCTCGGCTCGATGCGGTGTGCTGCCGTTTCTGCAAAAGCATCGGCTACAATGGAGTCGGTTGGCAGGAGCAACTGCACCCCTTTGGCTTTGGCCTTGGCTACGAGGTTGTTGGCTAAGTCGAGTTTGTCCTCCTCCACTAAAGAATTTCCCGTGGCGCCGCCCTGCGCCCGGAAGAAGGTGTAGGCCATGGCGCCGCCGATAATGAGGGTATCCACGAAATCCACCAAGCGGTCGAGCAGTTGAATTTTATCCGATACTTTGGCGCCGCCGAGGATGGCCGTGAGCGGGCGCTCGGGGTGGTTGAGCACCCTGGCTGCATTTTTCAGCTCTTTTTCCATGAGGAATCCGAACGACTTGCAGTCCTTGGGAAAGAACTTAGCCACGATGGTGGTGGATGCATGCGCACGGTGTGCCGAGCCGAAGGCGTCGTTGATATACACATCTGCGAGCGAGGCCAACCGGCGGGAGAAGGCTTCCTCGCCTTTTTCTTCCTCAGCGTGGAAGCGGGTGTTTTCCAACAGCAGCACCTCGCCCGGCTTCAGAGCAGAGGCGGCGTTTTCAGCAGCCGGCCCCACGCAATTTTCGGCAAAATGCACCGGCTTGCCGAGCAGTTCGGAAAGCCTTCCCACCACGTGGCGCAGGGTGAATTTCTCCACGTTGATGCTGCCGTCCTCTTTGAGTTTGGCCAGTGGACGACCGAAGTGCGACATAAGAATGGCCGCCCCGCCATGCTCGATGATGTGGCGTATGGTGGGCAGCGCTTCGCGGATGCGGGTGTCGTCAGTGATGTGATATTGTTTGTCCAAAGGCACGTTGAAGTCCACCCGCACGAGGGCCTTCTTGCCGGAGAAATCGAGTTGCATAGTT
>CAZNYK010000019.1:5250-7460 GCA_964577215.1 uncultured Saprospiraceae bacterium | reverse complement strand
CTCGCGGCTACATAAAATCGGCATTAGATCATGACTGTCATATCTGCCATCCGGGCGGAGTAGCCTGCCTCGTTGTCGTACCAACCGACAACTTTGGCCATATTGCCGCTCACCATAGTCAATGCGGCGTCGAAGATGCAGGAGTATTTGCTGCCGAGGATGTCTGCCGATACGATCGGATCGGTGCAGTATTCGAGGATGCCTTTAAGGCGCGCATCAGCGGCTGCTTTGAAAGCGGCATTGATCTCCTCTTTGGATGCCGGTTTTTTCAGAATGACCGTGAAGTCAGTTACCGAACCATCGGGCACAGGCACGCGCATGGCGCTGCCGTTAAGTTTGCCCTTGAGGTGGGGCAACACCAAGCCTACAGCCTTGGCGGCGCCAGTGGTAGAGGGAACGATAGAAGCAGCAGCGGCGCGGGCGCGGCGCAGGTCCCGGTGCGGAGCGTCCTGCAAGTTTTGGTCGGCGGTGTAAGCGTGTATGGTGGTCATAAAGCCCATTTCCACGCCAAAGGCGTCATCCAGCACCTTCACCATTGGCGCAAGGCAGTTGGTGGTGCAGGAGGCATTGGAGTAGATTTTGTGTTCTCCCTGAATGTTCTCGTCGTTTACGCCCAGCACGATGGTAGGAATATTGCCCGTCGCAGGGGCTGATATGAGCACCTTTTTGGCGCCGGCCTTCAGGTGAAGTCCCGCATTTTCTTCATCGGTAAAGCGGCCGGTGCATTCGAGCACTACGTCCACGTTCATGCTGGCCCAGGGCAATTGGGCGGGATCCTTTTCAGCCAATGCGCGGATGGCTTTGCCGTTAACATGGATGTTTTCCTCATCGGCGCTGACAGTTCCGTTGAACCTTCCATGCACGGTGTCGTACTTGAGCAGGTGTGCCAGCGTTGGGTTATCCGTCAGGTCGTTGATAGCAACGATCTCCACATCCGGATTATCGAGGAGGTAGCGGAAGGTGAGGCGGCCGATGCGACCGAAACCGTTGATTGCAATTCTTTTTGCCATAATAGAAGTGATTTTAAGCGCGAGTTAAATACTTAGTGTAAAAGTAACAATAATTGCGAATATGAACCGCAAAAATTGTGTTATTTTATTGTAAAATTCTGCGGTCAAAGGTAAGGAAACCCTCTTTTCCAAGGAACCTTTTGCCCCGGCCTTGCGTTTGAAAGTCAAATTTTTTCTCAATCGAAAAAAAATCTTCACTGGGGCTTGTCTGAAATAAAAAAGCCTGTATCTTTGCCCCGCTTTTGAAAAAAGGCCCGTTCGTCTAGGGGTTAGGACGCATCCCTTTCACGGATGAAACACGGGTTCGATTCCCGTACGGGCTACAACAATTCTTCCGAGCCGTTTCGATTCCATATCGGAACGGCTTTTTTATTTGGTTTTAAAGCGTTTACAGGATTTCATTGCCTCCCCATCCATTCCGCTTCTTCCAAAATGTAGTTGAGATACATCACATCATTGTCATTGAGGCGCAACCGGCCTTTGAAGGTCACATAGTCATCCATTTTCATTTTTCCGGGTTTGGATTTCATCAATAGGTCCATTACAGATTCCGGCCCGGCAGCGCCGCAGAAAAAACACTGGGAAAACGGGAACTGGGAAAGTACGTAATATGGCTCGTCAGGGTTGTCTTCAAAGGGGAAGAAAAAGCCTTTGATCACCACCAACCTGCCGTCGAGTTTTTTTACCTCGTCCCGGAATATGGGAATGTTGACCTCCTGCTGTATCTCTTCGTTGAATTCCACCCTGTAATCCGGGATGGCCAGGTCGGGCCAATTGAGCGCGATGTACCCGTCCTCCATGGGCCAATCGACGGTTTCTTCCTCCGGCTCCGGGGAGGTTTGGCCTGTTGTCGATTCCGGTTCTTCCCCAGGTGGATGACCTCCGCAAGCGAAGAGCAGCCAAGGCAAGGAAAGCAGAATAAAAAAGCGAAATCGGTTCATGTTCGGGATTTTTTCAGGCCGGTTGCCCAATTCGGGCGCAAAAGTATAACGGTTTTCGGCAAGGAACTTGACCCGGCCCCATTTGTTTTTTAATTTTACAGAAAAATTGAATTGCGCATGGGCGTTGCGGTAAAAAGACATCTGTTCAGTGTAGAAGACTACTACAAGATGGCCGAGGCCGGCATCCTCGGCCCGGAAGACAGGGTAGAATTGATTCATGGTCAAATCGTAAGAATGAGTCCGATAAAAAGTCCGCATT
>CAZNYK010000019.1:0-5150 GCA_964577215.1 uncultured Saprospiraceae bacterium | reverse complement strand
AAATGGCCGAGGCCGGCATTCTCGGCCCGGAGGATAGAGTAGAATTGATTCATGGTCAAATCGTAAGAATGAGTCCGATAAAAAGTCCGCATTCCGGCTGCCTGATTCGCTTGGACAAGCTATTCAACCGCCTTCTGGAAGATGCCGCCTTGGTGAGCATTCAAAATCCCCTTCGCATAGGCAGGCATTCCGAACCTGAACCAGACCTGGCCTTGCTGAAACCCGATCCCGGTTTCTATGCGGAGCAGCACCCTGTTCCCCAGGATGTCTATCTGCTCATAGAAGTAGCCGATACCTCCCTGGCTTACGACCGCAAGGTGAAATTGCCCCTCTACGCCGAAGCCGGCATTCCCTGCCTTTGGATCGTGAATCTGCCGGAGCGCTCTGTGGAAGTATATTCCGAGCCGGAAGGGAAAGCCTATAAAACCAAGCAGGTATTCGTGTCTGGGGACGCGGTTGTGGTGCAGCCGTTCAGCGTGGCGGTAGAGATAAACCAAATACTGGGATAAAAAACAAATCGTCATGGGCGTTGCCGTAAGAAGACATCTGTTCACTGTAGAGGACTACTACAAAATGGCCGAGGCCGGCATTCTCGGCCCGGAGGATAGAGTAGAATTGATTCATGGCCAAATCGTAAGAATGAGTCCGATAAAAAGTCCGCACGGAGGCTGTGTAAAACGGCTCAACGCCTTGCTCAATCAACTTTTCGGGGAAACGGCAATCGTGAGCGTCCAGGATCCATTGAAGCTCGGCAATTTTTCCGAACCGGAACCCGACCTGATGCTGCTGAAGCCCGCCCCGGATTTCTATGCAACACAGCACCCTCTTCCCCAAGATGTCTATCTGCTCATAGAAGTAGCCGATACCTCCCTGGCTTATGACCGCAAGGTGAAATTGCCCCTCTACGCCGAAGCCGGCATTCCCTGCCTTTGGATCGTAAATCTGCCGGAGCGCTGCGTTGAGGTATATTCTGAGCCGGAGGGGAAAGCATATAAAACAAAGCAAGTGTTTGTGACGGGCGATGCCGTTGAACTTCACCCTTTCGGGGTAAAGCTGGAAGTAAACCGGGTTTTGGGAGAGTATACTCGATAGCCAGTGATTTGCGAATTTGAATTTATGCAAATCACTGGCTATCAGTTATCCCGATGAAACATGGTTTACATTTTTTCGCAAACCATGTTTCGTCGGGTATAGAACAACTTATCTTATATTTGCAAGCCAAAACATCGATACACCCAACCCAATGCGATTGATATCCTCCATTTTCCTTCTCTTTTTGCTTCTTTCCGGATGGGTGGAGGGTTTTCACTTTTGCTGCCGGTACTCTTTGGAGGTGGAGCGCTATTACCAGATGAATGCTTCTGAGAAAGCCATTGAAGCGCAGTTGGTATGCGAGTTGGTAGAAGGCAATGTGGTGAGAATGGTGGATAAATCCTTTAACGGGCGGCGAGGCTGGGCATACCCAGGCGACTTTGTATATAGCGCCGAAATAGACGGCGACACCGCTTATTTTATTCTCCAGGAAGCACCGGATGGCGAAAACGAATACCGCGTTGTACACATGCCGGAGTCAAAGCGGGAGCTTCCGTCCAAGGTTTCGCTCCAGGATTTTTTCAGTTGGTACCTATCAAGTTGGACATTTAATTCTCACGGAGCATTAGCCTCCGGCGCCGCACCGGGCGCATGGCCTCCGTGTGTGTTTCACCTTCCCCCTGGATTTGAGAACATCATCTCCCCTCCCCCGGAAATGTCCTGACTCAAAGGACTTTCAGTTTGACTGCTTTCGAGACTGTCTCAAACGGTTAACGCTCAATATATATGGCGAAATAATATTTTGATCCTCATGCAATGGTTGGGGATTTTCAAAATAATCAAACGCCAAATTACAGAGCAGCCAATTTTTTCCTTTTTCCTTTTTCCTTTTTCCTTTTATTGACACAGCCTCGACTGATTATTTCACCCATCATTGACCATTACATCCATGAAAAATATTTTCCTCCTCCGGCTATGGCCCGGAGCACTCTTTCTTTTATCCATATCTGCATTTCAGGCAACAGGGCAAACACCCACCGACGGCATCGTCATGAACAAGAAACAGATCTGTTTCGGCCTCAGCTTTACCCAGGACGCCTGGAACGAATACTGGGAAGGCGCCCTCAAACGCGATAACGGCAACCTGGGAACCGTGCGCCGGCAAACGGTGATGCCCATGGTAGCGTATGGAATTTCCGACCGCATCAACGTACTCGCCGCCCTGCCCTGGGTACGCACCAGCGCCACTGCCGGGCAAATGGCCGGTGTGAGCGGATTGCAAGACTGGGGCGTGTGGCTGAAGGCCGAAGTGCTCCGTTCCGGCGATTTTTCACTGCTCGGCGTGGCCGGCGCTACCGGCCCCGCATCCAAATACCTGCCTGACTACATGCCTTTGCACTTGGGCTTAGGCGCCTACGAGGGTACTTTCCGCGCTATTGCCCGCTACCAGACGGAAAAAGGCCTTTACGCATGGGCGCAAGCGGGCTACCACTTTCGGAGCCACACCACAATAGAACGCACTTTTTACTACACCACGCAGGGCTATTATTCCGACAAGGTGGATATGCCCGATGCGCTTACCTACAGCATCGTAGTAGGCAATTGGTTTTTGGAACAGGCGCTCAGAGTGGAGGCGTCCTTCGACGGATTGCATACCAACGGAGGGCACGACATCCGCCGCCAGGATATGCCTTTCCCATCCAATAAAATGATCTTCAGCCGGATAGGCGGCCTGGCGCAGTACTTCCTGCCTCCAGGCCTCAAATGGGGCCTGATGGCTTCAGGCGGGTACGTGCTCGGCGGCAGGAACGTCGGGCAGTCGTCCGTTTGGTCGGCAGGCCTACTATACCGGTTCAACTTATGATCCTCTTTTTCAAACGACAAACATCCACAACGATGAAAAATATCATGCTGTTAATTCTCGGAGTAGTCTTTCTTACAGGCTTTTTCCAAGGCTGCCAAAAAGAGATTCCCACCCAACTTGACTTTGACATTTATTCATTTGCAAGCGACGATTCTGACGGCGGCAATTGGAAACCGGTGCTCCTGACCGGCCCGGAACAAATTCCGCTGCCCACTCCTCAGCCTATAGCCTCTGCGGCCTACCAGGCCGAACTCGAAGATGTCAGGATAGCTTCCCGCCAATTGACCCGGCAGCAAGAGGAAGCCATACGGTATTGGGGCAACAACGGCCTCATCCGCTGGAACGAAATAGCCCGTGAACTGGCCGCCAAATACAACCTGGCGCCGGCGCCCAACCCCGACGGCAGCTACGGCGCGCCCAATCCCGCTGCACCGGATGTGTATCCCCTTTTCCCTTTTGCACATCCGCCCTATGCCAGCCGCATGTTTGCTTATTGGAGCGCAGCCCAGTTTGATGCCCTTATTGCGGCATGGCACTACAAGTACCAACACAACCGCCCTGCGCCTTATACGGTGGACAACAGCATACAGACGCGCCTGCCCCAAAACAGCCTCCCGTCCTGGCCATCGGATGCGGGGGTGATCGCGGCCGTATCGGAGGTGGTACTCGGCGCCATGTTCCCTCTTGAAAAAGAATACCTGAGGCAAAAAGCAGTGGAGCATAAAAACACCGCCTTGTGGGCCGGCATGAACGTGTGGAGCGATGTAGCAGACGGAGATGCCTTGGGTCGCGCCGTTGCGGCAATTTTCCTGGCTCGCGCTGCCAACGACGGCATGAGCCGCGCACAGGCCCCGCGCCCGGTTTCAGATTCCTTGGCTCAGGCGGCTCAAAACCGGTTTGGCTGGCATTGGGAAAACATGGAAGCCCCACAACGCCCGGTCGGTATTACGCCCTTATTCGGGCAGGTAAGCCCCTGGTGCATCCCCGATGTGGAAACCGTGCGCCCAGGGCCGCCGCCTGCACCCGGTTCACCGGAATTTGAAAAGGATGTAGCCGAACTGAACGACATCGCGAAAAATCTCACCCCGGAACAGCGCCGGATTGCCAATTTCTGGTCCGATGGCTTGGGCACCTATACCCCGCCGGGGCACTGGAACCGCAGGGCTGCCGAGCTTATTGTAAAAAACAGGTTCAATCCGCTGCGTTCAGCCCGGGTATTCGCCTATATGAATATGGCAGTAATGGACGCAGGCATCAGTTGCTGGGACACCAAGTACTACTACCACTATCCGAGACCCATACAGACCGTATCCAGCTTCAAAACCATACTTGGAACCCCCAGCTTCCCGGCTTACACTTCGGGGCATTCTACCTTTTCGGCAGCTGCCGCCACGGTGTTGTCGCATATTTTTCCCACTGAACGCATTCAATTGGAAGCATGGGCAGAAGAAGCCGCCCTCTCGAGGCTCTACGGCGGCATCCACTACCGTTTTGACGCAGAGGTTGGATTGACCCAGGGACGGGCAGTGGCCGCCTACTCGGTGGAGGTGGCCAGGATAGACGGAGCGGACTAAAGACGGTGCTTCCGGTTCAAACATTATCAAGGCAATTCTCTTTTCCCTCTTGAAAAGTTAGGCGGTTTCTTCAGGGTAATCGCCTAACTTCGCTTTTCAAAATCAAACGAAGCGGTCATGAACGGAGGAAAAATCATTGCCGGGGTATTGAAAGCCCATGGAGTGGAGACGCTCTACACCTTGTGCGGCGGACACATCGCGCCCATATACGTGGAGGCGGAGAACAGCGGCATCCGCATAGTTGACGTGCGCGACGAAGCCTCGGCCGTTTTTGCAGCCGACGCCTCGGTCCGCCTCAGCGGCATTCCCGGCGTGGCTGCCGTGACGGCCGGTCCCGGCGTAACCAACTCCATCACGGCGCTCAAGAACGCGCAGTTGGCGCAATCGCCGCTCCTGTTGCTGGGCGGCGCAACCGCCACCCTGTTGCGCAAGCGCGGCGCCTTGCAAGATATAGATCAGATGGCCTTGGTGAAGCCGCACGTAAAGTGGGCGGTGCGCGTCAATCGCCTGAAAGAACTCGCGCCGGCCATTCGAAAGGCTTTTCACATAGCCCAAAGCGGCGTGCCCGGGCCGGTGTTTGTAGAAGTGCCGGTGGATTTGCTCTACGACGAGGCCATCGTGCGGGAGTGGTACGGACAGAAGAGCAAAGGCGCCTCTGATCTCGCCGGCAAAGCGCTGGA
>CAZNYK010000018.1:26366-44153 GCA_964577215.1 uncultured Saprospiraceae bacterium | reverse complement strand
TCAACCGACATAGCCATGCACATCCTACCCTTTAGAGCGCTGTTCCCCCATATGGAATTTATCCCGTCCCCCGACTATTTTTTCGCAACGGTCAAAGAGGAATTCCCGGAGTATTATGACAGCGGCTTCTTTCAGCAATTCGGAAGGGAAGCCTTCTATGTGTATCAAATCCGAAGCCCACACAGGAGCTATACTGGCTTAGTAGCCTGCGTGGATTTGCAGGATTACCGCAAAGGCGCCATAAAAAAACACGAGCATACCATTGCCGAGAACGAGCAAAAGCAAATGCAGTTAGCCCTGAAGCGCAAGGCAGGCGTAAAACCGGTATTGCTTACCTATCCCGATGTGCCGGACATCCGGCAGTGGTTGGGGCAATTTGTCGCTGCGCACGAACCCGTCTTCGAGGTTCACTTCGAGGAAGACGGTCAACACCATCGCTTGTGGGCCGTCAGCAAGCCGGAAGACATCGCCGCCGTGCAGCAATTGTTCCTGGAAAATACCCCGGTCACCTACATCGCCGACGGGCACCACCGGCTCGCTACAACCGCGCTCATGCACGAAAAACTTGAATCGCCCGCCGAGCATGGGCATTACGGCACGCTGTTGGCGGCGTTTTTCGCTGCCGGCGAACTGGAAATCCTCGATTTCAACCGCGTGGTGGACGCGCTCGACGATATCACGCCTCCCAAATTCATGGCGCGCCTTTCCCAGGTCTTCGATATTGAATGTTTGGATCAACCCGAAAAACCGCGCAGGAAATACGAACTCACTATGTATATGCGCCGCGAATGGTATCGACTTAGCTGGCGGCAGCGCCTGCTTGAATCCCGGCAGGAAGCCGGCATACTCGATGCGGCCCTGCTCAATGAAAAAGTCCTCCAAGACATCCTCGGCATCACGGACGTGCGCAGCGACCCCCGCGTAGAATACGTGGAAGGCCCCAAAGGCCTGGAGGGCTTGCGCAAAAAGGCCATGAAAAACGATCATACCGTAGCATTTTGCCTTTATCCTATCCAGATGGAAGACCTTTTTTCCTTAGCCGACGCCGGGCAGATGCTGCCGCCTAAGTCCACCTGGTTTGAGCCAAGAATGAAAAACGGCATGCTGGTGCAAGAGTTTTGATGCGCGGGGCGGCTGTAACCTTTTCTATTTACTATGCGTTTAATACTCGAAAACTACTCATCATGAGCGCACTTACACTGGCCCGGCAACATCTCGAACGCAAAGGTTTCCTCGACATAGATGTGGACCCTACGCTCGATTTGGTGAAGGAGATCAACCGCCTC
The DNA here is from genome assembly GCA_964577215.1 of uncultured Saprospiraceae bacterium. Lineage (GTDB taxonomy): Bacteria > Bacteroidota > Bacteroidia > Chitinophagales > Saprospiraceae > UBA2329. The sequence goes on along the minus strand of CAZNYK010000018.1, from coordinate 42,867 downwards.
AAACGGGAGAAAAACGCCGTCATCCTGGCGCATTACTACCAGGATGCAGAGATACAGGACATTGCCGACTACATAGGCGACAGCCTCGGCCTCTCGCAAAAAGCCGCCGCTACCGATGCCGATGTCATCGTCTTTGCCGGCGTGCACTTTATGGCCGAAACCGCCAAGATGCTCTCCCCTCAAAAGAAAGTGCTGCTGCCCGACCTCAAGGCCGGCTGCTCATTAGCTGATTCCTGCCCTCCCCCGGTATTCCGCGAGTTTAAGAAAAAGCACCCCGATCACGTGGTAGTGAGCTATATCAATTGCACGGCGGAGCTGAAAACCCTCACCGACATTTGCTGCACCTCCACCAATGCCGTGCAGGTGATTGAAAGCATCCCTGAAGGCAAAAAGATCATCTTCGCTCCCGATATCAACCTCGGGAAATACCTGATGAAGAAAACCGGCCGCGATATGGTGCTCTGGAACGGCGCTTGTATCGTACACGAAATTTTCAGCCACGAGAAGATCGTGAAGCTGAAGCAGCGGCACCCCAACGCCAAGTTTATCGCTCACCCTGAGTGCGAACCGCACATCCTCGAGATGGCCGACTTCATCGGCTCCACTACGGGCCTGCTTAAATACACCATTTCCGACCCTGCCGCAGCGTACATCGTAGCTACCGAATCGGGTATCTTGCACCAGATGCAAAAAGCATCGCCGCACAAAACCTTCATTCCCGCGCCGCCCGACAACGCCTGCGCCTGCAATGACTGCCCCTTCATGAAGCTCAATACCCTGGAAAAGCTCTACCTGTGCATGGAGTACGAGCAGCCGGAGATCATCCTGCCCGAGTGGATCATCGAGCAGGGCCGCGCCAGCATTGACCGGATGCTGGAGATTTCGGCAAAAGCAGGGCTGGTAGCGGCCTGAGGCAGTTGACCTTACCCATTGTGCCATGCGAACGCCCTCTGATGCCCTGCCGCCGCTCGCACTCCTTCTCGCATGGCTCGCTGCCGTATGGGTGGTAGGCATTTATGGCAATTTCCCTCTCAACGACGACTGGCAATACGCCTGGCCGGTGCAGCAGTTGCTGGAACGCGGCGTACTGGAAATGCAGGGCTTCTTTGCTCCCAACATCATTCTCCAGGTGGGATGGGGCTACCTGTTCTGCGCGGCGGCAGGTGGATTCGACTTTGAATGGCTTCGATTGTCCACGCTCGTTTTGGCGTTGTCGGGTGGAATAGTACTGTTTATGCAATTGCGCCGGTGGGGCATCATGCCGGCCTGGAGCGCGTTGGGCGCAGCCATTCTATTGTTCAATCCTCTGTATTTCAGTCTGTCTTTTACTTTCATGACCGATGTGCCTTTTCTGGCTGTGGTATTGCTGTCGTTGTATGCCTTCGAGCGCCATATCAACACCCGTAGTCCCGGAGCGCTTGCGGCGGCTTGCCTCTTTGCCGTGGCGGCATATCTCATCCGCCAGCCAGGAATTGTGCTGCTGCCGGCCTATGGGTTGTGGCAGGTATGGGAGCAAAGAGGCAAGCGGCGCAGCATAGCTTTGGCCTTGCTGATGACCGCCTCTGCAGTCGCCGTGTACTTTGCCTACGAGCGGCTCGGCAAACCCCGGCTCGGCATCGGGGAAAATTTCGTGCCGGTGTCGGGAGCATACATGGAGGCCCTGCGCAGCGCTCCATTGGCCTGGGCGGCAGAACTTGGGCGCAAAGCCGTAAAGACCTGGATTTACCTCGGTTTTTTCGGTCTTCCGCTTTTGCCCTTCCTCGGACAGGCAATTCGCCGTTCCGGATTGTTGCGCCGGCGGGCAGCTTTTATGTTGTTGGCAGCCAACCTGTTTCTCCTGGCGTTTTTGCATTACGCGGGTAAGATATTTCCGTTCGGAGGCAACATCCTGTACAATTTCGGCTTGGGTCCTGAGCTTTTGGCCGACGTCTATACCTTCGGCCTGCCCAATACGCCCCGCCTTCCGGAGTGGATAAGGTACGCGGTGCAAGGGTTGAGCCAGCTTTCCGCCACGGCGCTGCTGTGGGTGGGGGTTGCCAATTGGAGGGAACTCCAGGCGGGGCAGCGGCGGTTTTTCCGGTTTTTGATCGTCGTCAACGTGCTCTACCTGCCCCTGATGTCCATTACCAGCTTTTTCGATCGTTATGTTTTGCTGCACATAGCGAGCATGATGCTATGGCTGCTGCCTCATGTGCGGAAACCCGCCCGGGTGTGGACTGCCTGGGCGCCCTTGATGTTTATGACGGCTTTCAGCATAGCGGCTACCCGGGATTACTTGGAGTGGAACCGCGCGCGCCACGTGGCCTGGAACTGGTTGCAGGAGCAAGGCGTAAGTATCAGGGAGACGGATGCCGGCTACGAATATAATGGTTGGTATAACTTCCATAAGAACCGCATCCCGGCGCCGGGGCGTTCTTTTTGGTGGGTGACGGATGATGCCTGGATGATCGCATTCGGCGGGGCGCCGGGGTACGAAGTAGTGCGCGAATTCCCCTTTCGCAGGTGGTTATGGGCTGGGAGGATGGATGCTGTTGTCGTACTTCACAGGAAATAGACCGTCCTCAGGCGTATTCGGCAATCCGGGCGTATTTTTTCAGAACGCTGACGAGTTCGGCCACGCCGGGTACAACCCCTTGGAAGCGCACCCGGCCGTCGATAAGCAAAGCAGGAGTGGACGATACGCCGTAGCTTACGATCTCGTCCACCCCTGCTACTTCCTCGACTGTGATGTCTAAAGACAGATACTCAAGCGCTGCCGCGAGGTTGGCTTTGAGTGCTTTGGTTTTTTTGCATCCGATTCCGAGTATCTGTATGGTTGGCATGGCAGTATCAACTTTCCATGTTGTCGAGGATTTGCTGAGGCGTTACCTCCTCCTGCGACACAGCTTTGATGATGTCAAAGGTGGTCAGAATCCCCACCAAGTCGTTATTGTCGGCCACAATGGGGATGGCGTGAAAACGATTGACCATAAATAATTCCAGTGCCACGTTGATGCGGTCGTTAGGGCTGAGCTTGGCCAACCCCGTGGTCATTATGTCCTGAGCGGTATAAGCTCTCATTCGGGCCTCATTGACAAAGCGGTCTTCCTCGTTCTGGTTGAAGCCGCGGATGAAATGCAAAAAATCGGTTTTGCTCACCAGGCCGACAAGCTCCCTGAAGCGCACTACCGGCAGGTGGTGGATGTTGTGCTGATCAAAAAGCTCCTGTATCCTGGAAAGCTTGTCTTCCGGGTTCACAGTGAGGAGCTTGGTGCTCATGATCGTTTTAACGGGTGCGAGAATGTTCATTTGTTATCAAATTTTCGGTTGGTTATGGATGATGATGAACAATGTTTTGAATTCAATGCCAATATGCAGGCATATAACGTGTTTTTTGAATGATTTGCATCATTCCGGCAATTGATTTTCATCAATCGGGGGTGAAGTTAGGAGATTTGATCTTGTGAGAGAGGAATTTTTTCAGATGCAGCCGCCTTGCCTTCAGGCTTGCAGAATGGGATGAACGCAGCCGCTCAGTACAGTGTACTCAGTTGGCGCAAAGCGCGCAACGGCCGTTGATGATGAGGTGAGTGCTTTCCACTACGAAGCCCGGCGGCGCTTCCAGGTCGGGCGCATGCATTTCCTCCACGCAGAAAGTGCGCCCACAAGATGCACAGTGGAAATGAGCATGGTGATCATGGTGCGCATGTACGTCGCAATGCCCTGAGCAGAGCGCATACTTGAGCCTGTCGCTTCCGTCTATGGCTTTGTGGATGAGGCCCTTTTCTTCAAATGTTTTCAGGGTGCGGTAGAGCGTGATCCGGTCAGATTCGCGCAACTGCTCTTCCAGGTCCTTTTGGGAAAGCGCCTGATCGGCTTGCAGGAACAGATCCAGTACGCGCTCCCGGAACTGGGTCTTGCGCAACTGGTGAGCGGTAAGCAATTCAACAGGCTTCATGGTCAATTGATTATCTTTGAAGGGAAATACACGGGCTTGGCTGCATTGTTCACCCCGTCGTAGGCCCATCCAGAGATGAGATAATCCCCGGCGACCAGCGTATTGGGTACGCGCAAAGTTACCGAAAAAGCCTTAAAGTTGCCGTCTGAATCGGTGAAAGCCACCGGGGCGCCCCAACGGAAAGTGTTGCCGGAGGCCGTGGAGCGATAGAAGAATTCAAGTTTGCCGTTGCCCCCTTCCCAGAGCGAGTAATTGTCGCTTACCGTGCCGCTGAAAGCGTATTCCTGTCCCTTTTGCAGCGTGAGCACTCCGGCGGATGGGTCGGGGTCGGTAATGGTCAGCAAGGGGGGCTCCTCATCCGTATGGTTGCGTACTTTAATGGCAAACACTGTTGCCAGCGGATCGTCATTGCCGGCCTTGTCTATTGCCTGTATCTGGAAGTGATAATCGCCGGCCGTCACATAAGAGGGCACCTGCAAAGTGCGGCGCAGGATGTGCTCTTTTCCGCTCATGTCGCCAATTTCCAGTACTACCCAATCTTCCGTATTGATTTTGTGACCGTGGCAGTCGAAATTGCTATGAATGTCGATCTTGAATTGCGACAATTCCACATCGTCGGTGATACGCGCTTCAAAATGCAGCGTACCGCCGCTTTGCACATGGAACACTACATTCTCCAAACTGCCGCAGATGGTGTCGGGGTATGGCGCGGGATCAAAAGAGATAAACTCGATGACGGGAGCCGTATCGTCCACGTTTTTGTTGCCGCATGAAAAAAAGGACAGCAAAGCCGCCGCAGCTACGCCCCAAAGGATAACAATTTTCATTTTTCAGGTTTTCCGGTTAAACAAGAGACTGCCCTTTCAACGTTTTGTCCTGCAACATTGTTGCGAATAGTTTAAGCAAGCTAAACGAGCTATAAAAAACGCCATGCATCAAAAATATGTCCTGATTTTATTGCTCCTCATGTGGGGTGGAGTTTTAAATGCACAGATCAGCGGAAAAGTAAGCAACGATCGCGGCGAGTTGCTGCCGGGAGCCTATGTATTGTTGCTGCCGGATTCTGCGGTGACCGTTGCCGATATAAACGGGGTCTTTGGTTTTTCCAACCTGCAGCCCGGGCGCTACACGGTCGAAGTCAGCTTTTTAGGCTTTCAAACCTGGCGTAAGGAAGTGACTTTGGATCGCAAAACCATTCGGATGGACGTGACGCTCACCGGCATGGAACAACTCCTGGAAACCGTAGTAGTTTCCGCCGATCATGCCAAGCACGAGAATACGCTCGCCGCCGAGCACTTGATGCTGAACTTCACCACCCAACAGCGAGGCGGCGCCTTTGCCCAATCTATCGAAAAACTGCCGGGACTGAGCGCCATCACGGTGGGTACCGGCATCGCCAAACCGGTTATTCGCGGGCTTTCGTTCAACCGCATTATCATCAACAGCCAGGGCATCAAGCAGGAGGGACAGCAATGGGGCGCCGATCACGGCTTGGAGATTGACCAGTTTGACGTAGAACAGGTGGAGATCATCAAAGGTCCGGCATCGCTTCAATACGGCTCCGATGGGTTGGGCGGCGTCATCAATATCCTGCCTGGAGCTATTCCGCAGCGCAACTCCCTGACAGGCAGCGTAATGGGGCTTTTCAAGACAAACAACAACCACATCGCAGGCTCTGCTTTGATTGCCGCCAATGCCGACGACTGGTTTGCCACCGCGCGGTTCAGCAGGCAGGATTATGCGAGTTTCCGGGTTCCGGCCGAGCAATTCGTTTACAACGGCTTCGAGTTGCCCATTTACGACAACATCCTCAGCAACACCGGCGGGCGGGAGAACAATTTCAACCTCAACCTGGGGCGGAAAACCGAAAGGGCCATTACCCGGTTCACTTATAGTTTTTACAACCTGGAAGCAGGCCTTTTCCCGGGCGCTGTCGGCGTTCCGCGCAGCTATACCATACAACCGCGCGAGAACAACAGGGAAGTAAGCGTACCCAAACAAGAAGTGACCCACCACAAAGTTTCCGCCGGCAGGCTCGTATTTTGGGGTCAAAACCACGCCGAGTTAAACTTCGGATACCAGTTCAACCTGCGCCGGGAGTTCTCCTTTCCGGAAAACCACAACCGCTTCTTGCTCAGCGATCCCAACGACCGCCTCGCCCTGCAATTAGACCTGCAAACATGGTCGGCCAACGGACACATAGAACTCAATCCAAGGGCCGGAAGAAAGATAACTTATGGATTCAATGCCCAGTACCAGCAAAATCGCCGGGCAGGGTTTGAGTTCTTGCTGCCGGATTTCAATTCCTTCAGGGGCGGGGTTTTCGCTATCGCCGAATTCGAATTCAACCCGCGCTTAATCAGTATCGGCGGGCTTCGCCTCGACCTGGCCGGCAATACTACCACGTTTTTTGAACAACCCTTTTTCGACAGCAGGGGCACGGTACTCGGCTATCAGCGGGCGCCCCGGACAGACAACCGCTTCTTCAACTACTCGGCTTCATGGGGCATTAACTATGCAGCCATCCCCGACCAACTCTTCCTCAAAGCCAACGCCGGCAAAAGCTTCCGGGCGCCTTACCCCAACGAAACTTCCTCTGACGGCGTTCACCACGGCAATTTCCGCCACGAACTCGGCACGCCCGGCCTGCGCTCCGAGCACGGCTACCAACTCGACCTGAGCGCTGATTGGGAAAGCCCGCATTGGGACGCGTCTTTTGCCGCATACTTCAACTATTTCCAGAACTTCATTTACCTGAAACCCTCGGGCCGATTCATCTTCCGCCCTGATGCCGGACAAACTTACCAGTACGTTCAAAACAATGCCGTTTATTCAGGCTTCGAACTGGATGCGGAATACCGCCTGCACCGGGATTGGTCGCTGCACGGCAACGCGGAGTATGTTTGGAACCTCAATACGGATGAAAACCGGCCGCTGCCCTTCACGCCGCCCCCTTCGGCTTTATTCGAGGTCCGCTATAAACCTTCGCGCACCGGCCCGCTTGAGGACTTTTCCGCGCACCTTTCCACCCATTACTTTTTTGCCAAAACGCAGGCCACCGTAGCCCAAAATGAGGCGCCCACCCCGGACTACAACCTCCTGGAGGCGGGCATCAGCTTCAGCCTCCCCCTGGGAAAGCAAAAAACCCAATGGAGCTTACAGGGGCAAAACCTGCTGAACCGCTCCTACCTGAACCCGCTCAGCCGTTACCGCCTCATCAATGTGCCTGAGCAAGGACGCAACGTGGTACTCTCGCTGCGGCTGCCGTTTGGGTGAAGGGAAATGTTGTCAAAAATCTTTCCGGATATTGACCGACTCCCTTTCCTTATGCCCGTCCAGCAAGTCCTCGAAGGTCATGCCGATCTCTTCACCGGAAAATGAAACGGCGGTGATGCTTACCGTCTGAACCATGCCGTGGCGGTTCATTACGACGTCGTTCCAGGGGTCGCCTTCGCCGGCCGTACGATGCCAGTGCAATATCTCATCCTGACGGGGCGCGGGTGTATGCCGGAGCCATTCGCGAAACCACAGCCGGCGTTTTTCGCGAAATTCAGCAGTGTACAGCGTGGCGGAGGCCCAAATGTGCGGTTTGCGGGAGTCGGGTACTTTATGATGCAGGTGTTGGGCATCCCAGCGGAGTTCGTGCAGGTCGCCGCGGTCCCACAAGATCAGCGTGAACGGCTCAATATTCTCAAACTCGAACCGGGAGATAAATTCGGCTGCATCGGAAAAGTCGAAATACTGCAATACCATCAGGCCCCGGCTGAGGCGGTAGGGCGGGCGGCGCTCGTGCAGGTCGAATGCGCCGTTGAGCAGCACGGCAGCTTTTCCCTGCCCGGAAGCGGCGATCCAGGTACCCCCGGCCCCGGCGTCTTGCGGGAAGATCAGGCCATCGCGGTGTTGAATGCCCCGGGCCGCGCGATGCGGCGCTTCATCCCGGTTGGAAGTGAGGAAGAAATCGCCGTTGCCTTTCGGCAGATATGTTACGGTGCACATGTCGGTTCAGCCGGGGCTACGTTTTTACGTCTTCTCTCGTCCATACCCCATTCACCAACCTCCAGATTTCCTGGCTGTTGCGATTCCTCAACTCTTCGGGCAGCCACACCTCCGGAAAGTTTTGGTATGCTACCGGCCTCACCCATCGCTTCACGGCGTGAATGCCCACAGCGGTGAAGCGGCTGTCGGTAGTGGCGGGGAAAGGTCCACCATGCATCATGGCCGGCACGACAGCTACGCCCGTAGGCACGCCGTTGAGGATGATACGGCCGGCTTTGCGGCGGGCGATATCCAGAAGTTCGGAATGTGCCTGCAAGTCTTCGGGTTCGGCCCAGAGAGAGCACGTGAGTTGGCCGCCGAGTGTTTCCAGGGTTTGAGCCAATTGATCGGCATCCTTGCAAATGACCATGAGCGAAAAAGGCCCGAAGACCTCTTCGTGCAGTTGCGGATTCCGGAGAAAATCATTTGCCGTGACCCAGGCGATCGCCGCTGCCGCCTTGTCGCCTGAATCGCCGGCTTCGGCGCTGCCGGCCAAAAAAACGCCTTTGCTGCTCAGTGCCTGGGCCAGCTTGTCTGTATAGCTTGTGCGGATACCCTCATGCAACATAGGCGCCGGCACGGCACGCCCAACCTGCTGCCCCATCAATTCGATAAAATGCCGCAGGCCCAGGCAATCGATACCGAACATGAGCCCCGGGTTGGTGCAAAACTGCCCCACGCCCAGCGTGACCGAAGCAGCGCATGACCCGGCAATGCTTTCTCCGCGGCGGGAGAGCGCTTCCGGCAAGATTACCACCGGATTTACGCTGCCCATTTCGGCAAACACGGGAATGGGATCGGGGCGCTCCTGCGCATACCGTTGCAAAGCCATGCCGCCGGAGAACGAACCGGTGAACCCCACAGCGCGGGTCAGCGGGTGCTGTACCAATGCTCTGCCCGTTTCGAAACCCTCGTCTTCCACATGCTGGAACACATGTTCCGGTACGCCGCATGCGGCCGCTGCGCTTTTGATGGCGTCAGCCACAAGGAGCGAAGTGCGGGGATGGGCCGGGTGCGCTTTTACGATGACGGTACACCCGGCAGCAAGCGCGGAAGCCGTATCTCCGCCGGCGGTGGAGTAGGCCAGCGGAAAATTGGAAGCCCCGAAAACTACCACCGGGCCGAGCGGAACGAGCATCTTCCGCAAATCGGGGCGGCCTTCCTGCGCTGTATCTATCGCAGCCTCCACCCAGGAGCCCTCGCGCAACATGACTGCATACATCCGCAGTTGACCGGTGGTGCGCATGCGCTCGCCCACAAGACGCGCTTCGTCGAGATGCGTTTCGGCCATCGCCGTTTCTATCAATGTTTTTCCCGCTGCTTCCATGGCCGCGGCGATGGCTTCGAGAAATGCAGCCCGCTGTTCGGGGTGCGTTTTTTGCCAGGCCGACCCGGCTTGAGCCGAGCGCTGAAGCACGGCATCTATTTTATCCTGTAGCGACATGCAAATGAAATATGCTGAGTTAGTTAATATGCGGATTGCCTGGTTTCCCCGGCCTTATGCCAGATCCTTCAGGTTTTTGGCAAAACCATTGACGCCGGCATCCTTCATGCGCTGTTGAAGCGCCCTGGCTTCGTCCACGGTTTTCAGCGCGCCGATTACCACGCGATAAGCTGTTTTGCCCTGCAACTCGCTGATGTGTACAATGGCAGGCTGACCGAACATGCTCTGCATGCGCTCAGCCTGGATGAGCACGTTGCCGTAGTCGTAGAACACCCCGATTTGCACCCCCCATCCAGTAGCCGACTGGCGGCGCACATCGAACCGGAAAAGCCCCTTGCCGGAGCTTACGGCGGCGGGTACTTCAACCGGCGCTTTGGCGGCATCGCGGCGGCGAATGGCCTCGGCCACAGCCCGGTCGGCATTCACCCGGCCATACCCGTATTTGGGCGAATGGCCATTGGTGTATTCCGATGGAGAGCCGATCTTGTCGGCGGTGCTTTGCAAAATCTCCTTCACTTCTTTGGCCGTCAGATCGGGATTGGCAGAGAGCATCAGCGCGCAGATGCCGGCTACTAAAGGCGTAGAAGCGGAAGTGCCGCCGAAGTGCTTGTAGTACTGGCCCCGGGACTGCCCGTCGCGCCAGTATTTGTAGTTGCCTACCTCTCCGGCTACGCCGGGGTCCCACCAGGCGCGGGTGCTTATGACCGGCCAGTCGCCGTTGGAAGGCGCACACACCGACACTTGCCTTCCGCGATTGGAGTAGAGGGCATACTCGTCGCGGCTGGTGCTGGCCGATACGGCAATCACATCAGGATGAGCGGCATAGAAATTGACATAGTCCAGATCATCGTTTCCAGTGGCGAAGAGAATGACGCAGCCCTTTCCCCCTCTGCCCTCGCGAGCTGCACGCGCGATAGCGTTTTCTTTATCGGAGCCGAGAGCGAAGGCAGCGTCCGTGGCGCCCCAACTGCAACTGATGATGTCGGCGCCGTTTTTTATACAATAATCAAACATCTGTTCAGTGGCGCGCACAGAATAGGAAGTGCCGCTGATGGGCATGAATTTGGCATTGGGCGCGGCGCCTACTATCCCCATCCCGTTGGCTGCCGCTAAGGCAATGCCGGCGCATGGGGTGCCGTGCGCATAGCGGGGGTCTCCCTGGAGCAATTGAGTTGATTGGTTCCAGAGATCGAAAGGCTTGAATACTTTGTCTTTGAGATCGGGATGCGTAAGGTCGAAACCGTTGTCTATCAAAGCAATGACTACGTTGGGCGATCCCATGCCGTCTAAACGCCGCCAGGCATCCACCACTTTGGCATCGGCGCCTTGCCGAAGGCGGTAATTGGTGTCCGGAAGCACGCCCGAGTTGACGAGATGCCACTGCTGGCCGAACAGGGTATCGGCAGGCGCGGAAAAGGCGTACTCATCAATTACGGTATCAAGGTCCGGTTCGGCAGATTTGACCAGGGAAATGCCTTGCAGGGCAGCCGCCACTTTGAGAGGATTGGGCGAAAGGGGCGTCACTTTGGCTGCGATGCGATCAGGCGCGCGGCGTTCGGTGAGTTCAAGGTGGAATTCTTCCAGCACGACAGCCTGCTCTGCCTCGCTCACGCCGGGCTGGAAAGTGATAAAAATTTCACCGGTAGCGATGAGAGGGCGGTTGCTGCCTTCGGCGAAATAAACATGGGCGCCGGTTTCCACTTCGTCCAGCCGGCGCACCTCGTCCAATTTATCATCCACGCTTTCGCCCCCGGTTTTCAGGGTCACTATGCTGAAACCGCCGAGGTTTTTGTACACCTCTGCATCTACGAAATCCTTCCCGGCAGCTTCGCCTTCGGTTTTCAGCCCCACCAGGGTTGTGCTTTTGTGCAGGTTTAACTCCGCTTTTCCGCTTTTGATCTTCAGCAAGCCCATTGAATTGTCTTTGTTTTGATGTTTATTCTCGCGATGACGCCCCGTTACAGCAGGGCCGGACGATTCAGGCTTTTAAAAATCCAGCCCGAGCGCAATATACAGCTTCGGCTTCTGTATCTGCCGGGTTTCAATACCCCAGGCATAATCCACCCTTGCAAAGTAGCCGAACAACATGGTGCGCAAACCGGCGCCATAGCCTGCCACCACAGGCTCCCGGAAGTAATTGAGTTTGACGACTACGCGGTCGCCGTTGGTTATGATGCGGGAGTTGAGCGGGTTGTCGGTGCTGAAAGGATTAGACCCTTCCCAGGCCGTGCCGGCATCGAAGAACCCAACCACCTGGAAATTGCGCAGGAAGTTGGAAGTGATGCGACGGGAAAGCATCAGGAAAACGGGCAGGCGGACCTCCGCATTGATCACCATGTAAGAGTTCCCGTTGCGGATGTTCATGTCGAAACCGCGCATAGGACCGGCAAAAGCCTGGAAAGCGAACTGCGCATTGGGATCGGCAACCGGCACGCTCTCGTCAAATTTGGGGAAAACCCAGTTGTCCACGCCGCCGAGGTAATACAAGAAACGCTGTGAACCGAAAGAAGTAGCCCCGGCAGCGCGCAATGCCAGGACGGGATATTTGCCGAGAAAGCGCTGGTAGTGCCGCGCATCGAAGCCCAGCACCCCGAGGAACCCCTTGTCGAACTCAAAAGAGGCTCCGTTGGCGATCTGCAAGTTGAAGGCTTTGTAGAAATCGGCATAGACCTTGTAGCGGCTCCCGTTTTTTATATTGGTAATGATATCAAGTGTGTTGTCGAACACGTATTCCAGCTTAAACCCGATGCGCTGTTCCGAACGGGAAGGCGTATTGAGCGCGGGCAAATCCGTGGCCAACTGGGTGAGGCGGTCGCGGCGCAGTGTGGCCGTAGCGCGCACGCTGCGGAAGATGTCGAGGGGATATCGCAGGCCGTACTGGCCCAAAACGGTATTCAACTCCCGCCGGTTGGGCAAAAAAGCGCCCTCGGATATCAGGCGGTTGTTGCGCCGGTACACCGAGAAACGATGGTCTATCCGTCTTTTTTTGTTGTTGAAGGTAAAAAAATACTCGGTGCCGTTGAATGTGGTGGGGAGCCGCAGGCCGCCTTCCAGTTCGTAGTCTTCGAGCAGGTCTTTGAAATTGGCTTTCAGCATAATGCCCGGCACCGGGTAGGTGAAGCGCTGCGGGTTGAGGGAAAAACTCTCCAAGCCTTCAAATAGTATGCTGTTGTCCAATTGAGTGGTCACAAAATCAGTGCGGAACTGCAAGCGGGAGGGGATGATCAGGCCGGGCCGGAAACGGTGCATTTCCTGCCGGGGAGCAGCCCTGACTTGCGGCGGCGGCTCTGGAATAAATACGCGGATACTTTCTTCGGCATTTTCCGGCTTTTGAACTGCCGTTACCGAAGGCTTCTCATCGGGATCGAATTCGCTTTGAAAAAGGTAGTTGTCAATATCTACCTTCCCGGTGTCGGGCACGACAGGAGCGGGAGGAGGGGTTGGAATTTCCGGCAGCAGCGCAGGGCCTGGGGCGGTTTTTGGAGGCTCCGGCTTCAAGTCGGCAGTTCCTCCTGCAAGCAGGCGCGTTACCTGGTGCTTAGTCAGGGAAGGTGAAAAGACGGAGTCAGGGCTTGTCTCCCTGACGAATATGTGGTGCCGGCCCTTGTATTGCACCAATTCAGCTACGCGGCCGCTGCGGGCCGAAGCGCTCTGGCGCAGCAGGCTGCGGGCATAATCGGAATTGATATGCGTCACAGAGCGCTGTTTGATCACGGGCCTGAGGATGATGGAATCAATGAGCGTGGAATCAATGCCGGCCAGGCTGGAGTCGGCATGCATTATTAGCTCGGAGCCATCTTTGAACTGTATGATCTGGTCGCGGTGATGAATGTACTCTTCGAGGAATCCGACCTCGCGGTTGGCCACCCCGGAGCGGTTGCCGATGTAGGCGAACCTCGCAGAATCAACGGCAACGGGGCTGAATTCATCCGCAAAAGGAGTGTTGGTGACCCGCACTAATTCGTTGGTGCGGCGGTCCAAGTCATAGAAGAAAAGATCGAACTGCCCGAGGGGGAGAACCGAGTCCAAACGCACCGGCGCCATGAGCGTGTCGGGCCGGTTGGAAGCAAAAATAATGCCCCGTTGGTTGCCGAGGCGCACGAAGGCGGCGTCCAAGTCGTCGTAAATGTCATTGGTGATGCGCTCGGATTGGGTAGTGGGAATAAAATATTGGTAAATATCGGAGAAGCCGCGCACTGTAGCCGAAAATACCAGGCTGGTGGGTGAAGTGTAATCCAAGCTGTGGATGCGCTGAAAGGGCGAGCTGATGTCGTTGGTTTCAGACTTTTTGGTGTCTGTATTCACCCGGTGGAGTTTAATTACATCCTTGCGCTCGAAAATGACGGAAACTTCTTTCCCGTTGGGATTCCAGGCGATGAGCGGGTAGTTGTAGTCGGTAGCCTGGAAGGCGTTGCGCGTACCGGAGCGCAACAAGAGGGTGCGCTCGTTGCTGCGGGCATCCTGCATCCACACCGAAAAACGCCCGATGTCATTGAGGACGTACACCACGGTTCTCCCGTTGGGGCTGAGGGCCAGGTGAGAAACGGGCACGTTGCGTTTGTTTTTTACCTTCATGCTGTTGCGGGGCGGGGCCATGCGGCCTTCGTTCTCCTGGTCGTACCTGCGCCGGAAGTACAGTTCCCATACTTCAAGTACGTTTTTGTAGGAGCTGCCGAGCACGTATAGAAATCCGCTCTCCACGCTGCGGTTGATACGGGTGAGATAAAGGAGGTTGGACACGGCGTTGGCGCCGAAATTATCGCTGATGTAGTACCAGAAGGCGTGGCCTGCCAGGCGGGGGTTCTCGGTGGCAAACCGGTCGAACCCGGGAAAATCATCCTGCAGGATGGCGTCCTTGAGTTGGTTGTCTAATTCCGCGCTCCAGCCCTCGCCCACGAAAGACACCAGCCCCTGCTTGAACCACTCGGGAAGGGTGAGCATCACGGCATTTTGCACTACTTCCTGCAAATTGGAGCCGAAGAGCATGGCGTCCAGAAATACCGAGGCTATTCCCTCGCGTATTTGCCTGCGCAGGTGGTTGTGGTCGCCGTCGAAATAGACGAAAATTTTGTTGCCTACAATTTTTGTTTGACCGCCGGTATTGGTGAAAGCCTCTTCGCTGCCTACGTTGCTTTGTTTGATGTCGGTGAGGTCCACATATACCACTATTTGCAGCTTGTTGTTGATGCGATGCTCCATGAGAGCCTGCACCGCGCGGTATTCCTGCTCGGCAATTTGTACGGCAGCTTGCCCTGTGTTGCGGCCTTCGCCGTACCAGTATGTGATAAAGTGTTCGCTCTCGTACTCGCTCCACTCGTCAAAGTCGCGATGGTATTGCACCCGGTTTTTACCGAATTCCACCTGGGCGCCCTGGCCTGCCGCAGTACACGTCCACAGCAGTGCGGGCAAGATGAGAACGAGTTGTTGTAAGCGCATGTCCGGAAGCGTTTTGAAAAATTGATAAACCTTTCCCACCCGAAGATAGTATCTTTGCCCGAATGGAAACCCCATTGAAAACAAAAAAATTATGGCGCAGATTGTTCAATTGGTCTTCAATGACTTCCAGGAAAATACGTATTTGCTATTCGACGACAGCGGCGAGTGTATCATCATAGACCCCGGCTGCAACGATACTTCCGAACGGGAGGAACTTGCCGGGGAGATCGCCCGCCGCCAATTGCGGCCCGTGCGGTTGATCAATACGCACTGCCACCTGGATCACGTCTTCGGCAATGCCTTCGTGGCCGGCTCCTGGAATCTTCCCTTGGAAATACATCGCGAAGACCTGCCCATGCTGCAAGCCGTGCCGCAGGTGTGCCGCATGTACGGCCTGCCGGAACCCGAGCCTTCGCCCGAACCCGGCCGCTTTATGGAGGAAGGGGAGTTTATTGAGTTCGGCAATACCCGCCTGGAGGTCATCCACACGCCGGGCCATTCTCCCGGCAGCGTGTCGCTCTACTGCGAGGCAGATCGCTTCCTCATCTCAGGCGACGTGTTGTTTTACGGCAGCGTAGGCCGCAGCGACTTCCCCGGGGGCAACCACCAAATACTGATATCCAGCATCAAAGACAAACTCTTTCCCCTCGGCGACGACGTGCGGGTATATTCAGGCCACGGCCAGGCTACGACCATTGGGTTTGAAAAGGTGCATAATCCCTTTCTGTAAGTAGGAATGGTTCATGGAGAAAGCTTCGAGCTGCGAGCTGCGAGTTGTATCCCGCGCATACTCGTAGCTCATGGCTCGCAGCTTTCTCCGCAAAGCAATACAGCAACTCCCTCTGCAATAACTACTTCTTTAGCAAACGCATCACTTCCTCTATGGCCTTGTCCAATTGAGGGTCTTTGCCTTCAAGGCGGTCTTTGAAGGTGTTTTTCACGAAGATATCGGGTGCAACGCCGGTTTGCTCTAAATTTTTCCCGTCAAAGGTATAGCAACCCCAGGAAGGGAGGCGGTAAAAAGAGCCGTCCACCAGCGATTTGCCGGAGGTGAAAATGATCCATCGGTAAGTTTCCGTACCGATGATCTTTCCCAATTTCAATTCTTTAAACCCCTGGGCGGTCATTTCTGCATCGCTGAGGCTTTGCTCGTTGATTAACAGTACGATGGGTTTTACTGCCGGGCCGAAGTTGCTCTGCTGCGTGAGTTTGCCTTCGCGGTATTTCCATTGCAGGTATGGGCGCTGGGAGAGGAATCGGAGCACATCGTCGTGTACATTGCCGCCGGTGTTCCAGCGCAGGTCGAGGATGAGACCGTCGCGGTAGGCGCCTTCTGATACCATCTCGCGGAGGAAGCGGTCCAGCTCGCCGCCGCCCATATTTTTCATGTGTATATAGGCAATGCGTTTGTTGCTCTGATCATCTACGCGGCGCTGGCACTCGTCCATCCACTCGTCGTACAACAGTTCGCGAATAGCGAAAAAGGACTGCGGCCGCAATTTCACGGAGATCGTTTCCTCTCCCCTGCGGAAGTTCAATGTCATTTCCTCATCCAAGGAAGGCAGCGCGAAATACATCTCCCTGTTTGCAGAAGGGTCAACAGCCTGTCCGTTCACATGGGTGAGCGCATCTCCGGGAAGCAGGGCGGC
>CAZNYK010000018.1:22170-26266 GCA_964577215.1 uncultured Saprospiraceae bacterium | reverse complement strand
CCGTGAAATTTCTCGTCGTAGAAGTTTTCCTCCATATTGGCCCAGGTCTCAAAGAACATTTGCCGGAACTCGTCTTGCAAATTGCGCCGGAAAGAATGGTCAATTTCTATTTTTTCGGTCTTATTGCTGCCGAGGTCGAGGGTATGGATGTTGCCGCTGCTGAGGACGAAAAATTTCCCGCTTACCTCTATGATATTGTTCGCGAATCCGTCAACCACCTTTTCGGTTTTGGTTTTTTCAAAAGGTTCCGACACTACCTTCCAGAGGGCATTGCGTCCCTCGCTGTGGTTGGAGAGCAACAGCAGGGTAGTTTTGCCGTCTTTTTGAGACACGTGCATTGCCATTTGCGTGCCGAAGCGCGGCCCTATTTCTTCGAGGTATTCCATGAGATTGGCATCGGCGATGGAGATGACCGGCTTTTCCGCTTTTTTGTCTTTGGCCGCTTTGCTGGTATCGGGTTCGACAAAGAGTTCGGCCAGTTTGTCGGAGCGGAAAGGTTGGTCCTCGGTCAGATGCAAAGGCATCCTAAAGATGTCGGCATCCTGCAAGCCGTAGGGATATGCGGGCCGGGTGCGATGGGAAGTGAAATACACGGCCTTCCCGTCGGGCGACCACAGGGGGCCTGCCTCTGTAACGGCAGTATTGGTAAGGTTGCGGATCTGGCGGTTTTCCACGTCCACGACAAATACATCGCGCTCAAAGTTTCGATAAGCAGTAAATAGTACGTGCCGGTCGTCGGGGCCGAATTGGGGATTGTCGTTTTGAAGGCTCCAAAACTCGTCTTTCACCAGGAGGGTGCTTTGAAAGGTTCCCAGGTCGAGCAGGCGCAGTTCGTCGCGGCCGCTGAGGTATGCGGCTTTGCTTCTGTCGCTGTTGAAGCTGAGCCCGCGGTTATTGCGCAGATCGGACGTGTGTTGCTTTTCGGGAGCGGAGCCGTCGGCGGCAATGGTGAACCAGTTCTGGTATCCGTATACCGTTTGGTTGAAGAGAATGGTTTTATTGTCCTTGAGCCAGTAAGCTTCCATAACGCGGCCTTCGGCCCTTGTGGGCAATTGCTGCACGAATTTGCCTTTGATATCGGACACAAACAATTCACCGCGGGAGATAAAAGCCAGTTTTTTGCCGTCGGGGGATACGTCGAAGGCCGTGATGTTGCCGGCGGTTTTGAAATCCTGTGCTTGTGCCAGGGTGAGGTTTCGGGCTACGCGAATGTCCACCCGGTCTGCTTTGCCGGTTTTGACGTCGTAGCGGTATATTTGGTAATCGCGCTGAAAGACGATCGCGCTGCCGTCGGCGCTTACGTTGAGGTGGCGGATAGAAGATTTGAAATCGGTCAGGCGCACTTTTTTGCCCTGCCTGAAGGTGTAGAGGTTGTACTCTCCATTGTGTTCATCCGACAGGAAATACACATGGCCTTGCCGGTCGATGACAGGGTTGAAATCTTTGCCGATGTAATCGGTATGCACTTTAAAGTCGCGGGTTTTGGGGTTCCAGGATTTGATGTCGGGATTGTAAGCGCCTTTGTAGCCTTTGCGATGGGCCATGCTTTGGCTTTCCAGGCTTTCGTTGAAGTAAACCTCGCCGGTTTGCGGGTGTATGGCCGGGTTGTGGACGGTATTGAAAAAATCGCCGAAAAGCCGCAGGGGCGTACCGCCTGATACGCCCACGGTATAGGTGCTTACCCGGTTGTAGCGCCCCGATGTGAAATATACGGTTTGAGAATCCCAACTCCAGCATTCCACATCGTCGAAAGCTTCGTGCCAGGTGAGGCGGCGCACCTCCCCGCCGGCCACGGGTATGACGAACACGTCCGTGCTGCCGAACTGATTGCTGCTGAATGCCAGCCACTTGCCGTCGGGCGATACGCGGGGCCGCGTCTCTATGCCGTCCATGGCCGTGACCCTGTTAGCTGCGCCGCCGGCTGCGGGCACGCGCCAGATGTCGGTATCATAGCTGAAGTAGATGGTTTGCCCGTCCGGGCTGAGCGCCGGTTGTTCGGCGAAATAAACGGCGCTTTCCTGTGCGTGCAGCAGGAAAAAGCAGGGCATCAAAAGCGCGGCGAAGAGAAATCTGTTCATGCAAGTGCTATTTTGGACGCTAACATAGCAAAAGTCAACAGAAATCCCCGCGAGGTTGCACCGGAGACTTTGGAATATTCCAAAAAACAACGAGCCGCGCTCCCGATATACTTGTCGGAATCCGCGGCTCGAGGCTTACAAATGAAAGCTTATTACAATTTCTGTTCTTACAGTTCGGTGATCTGCTCTACGTATTCCGTCATCGGCAGTTTCGTTTCCTCCTGCAATGCGCGGAATCCGCTGCGGATATTGATCAGGTTCTGGAACCCGCGGCTGCGCAGGATGGAAGCGGCGATCATGGATCGGTATCCGCCGACGCAGTGGAGGAAATACTCCTGGTGGCGGTCCACTTCGCTCATGTTCTTGTTGATGAAATCGAGCGGGAAGTTTTGAGCGCCCACGATGTGCTGCGCATTGTACTCGCTTGCGCGGCGCACGTCGAGCAGGTGGATGGGGTGCTGCTTGTAGATGCCCTCAAACTCTTGGGCATACACCTCTTTGATGGAATCTACTTCTTCACCGGCATCCACCCAGGCCTGGAATCCACCTTCCAGGTATCCGATCGGGTTGTCGTAGCCTACGCGGGCGAGGCGATCGATGATCTCAAGTTCGCGACCGGGTTCGCATACGAAGAGGATGGGTACGGTGAGGTCTTCGACCAGGGCGCCTACCCAGGGAGCAAAAGCGTCATCGATGCCCACAAAGATGGAGCCGGGGATGAATGCTTTGGCGAAATCGTCCTGCAGGCGGGTATCGAGCACCATGGCGCCCTCGCCTTCCCAGGCGGCTTTGAAAGCGCGGACGCTCAGCGGACGGAGGCCTTTCCGGCGCACGTCGTCAATGCTGTCGTAGCCCATCTTGTTCATCACGGCGTTTTTCGGGAAGTATTGAGGCGGCGCTACCAGTCCGGTAGTGACTTCTACGATGAATTCATCGCGGGTCATGTCGGCGCGCAGGGCGTAGTTGGTTTTTTTCTGTTCGCCGAGGGTGCCGGTGGTTTCGGCGGCCATTTTTTTGCCGCAAGCGGAACCTGCGCCGTGGCCCGGATATACGATGATATCATCGGCCAAAGGCATGATCTTGTTGCGGAGGCTGTCGAAGAGCCATCCGGCCAGGTCTTCCTGTGTGATGGAGCCGGCTTTTTGAGCGAGGTCGGGGCGGCCTACATCTCCGAGGAAAAGCGTATCGCCGGTGAAGATGGCGTAGTCTTTGCCGTTTTCATCGCGGAGCAGGTAGGTGGAAGATTCCATCGTATGGCCGGGCGTGTGCAATACTTTGATGGTTACATTGCCGACTTTGAACTCTTCGTTGTCGGCTGCGATGTAGGCATCAAAATTGGGCTGGGCCGTAGGGCCGTACACGATGGCGGCGCCGGTTTTTTTAGCCAGGTCGAGGTGGCCGGAGACGAAATCGGCGTGGAAGTGGGTTTCTAACACGAACTTAATCTTCGCGTTGTCGGCCTCGGCTCTTTCCAAATACGGCTCTACATCGCGCAGGGGATCGATGATGGCAGCTTCGCCATTGCTTTCGATGTAGTAGGCGGCTTCAGCCAGGCAACCCGTATAGATTTGTTCTACCTTCATAAGTTCAAGAATTTAAACGGTTAGGAAAAACTTGAATGATTGATCGTTCATGTATGCAGCGAAAATGTTCCGCTTAAATACGAGTGCAAAATTATACCCTGCGAATGGGGTGCACAGTGATATATGTCACCTAAAGGGAAGTTTTTTGTGGCGCGCTGTGGCGCTCAACGGAGTTCCGCGAGATGTGGTGCGGAACTCTGTTCCTCAGACCGGCGGAACGGAGTTCCGCCATACATAGCAGGCGGAACGGAGTTCCGCCGTACAGACGCCAAAATCAGGTTGCGGAACTCCGTTCCGCGGCCCAGGCATTGTAGCGCGGAACTCCGTTCCGCGGCAAGCCAAAGAACAAAGGCACATGAAAAGGAGTTTTGATTTGATGAAGCAAGCGGAACGGAGTTCCGCTATACAAGCGAGTGGAACGGAGTTCCGCTATAC
>CAZNYK010000018.1:0-22070 GCA_964577215.1 uncultured Saprospiraceae bacterium | reverse complement strand
GGAACGGAGTTCCGCTATACGGCCGCAAAAATCACCGCCTTATGCCCGAATCTTTTTACAAACGCCGCCTTCCCCACTGGCAGCCCCCTGAGGCAACCTTCTTCGTGACCTATCGCTTGTACGGTTCTATCCCTGTAGAAGTAATCAAACGGATCAAAGCCGAGTACCAAGCAGAAATGGAGCGTATCCACGCAGAATGTATAGCGGAACTCCGTTCCGCTGACCCCCAGAAAGGTATAGCGGAACTCCGTTCCGCTGCTCTCCAGAAAGGTATAGCGGAACTTCGTTCCGCTGCCCAAAATCAAACAAAAACAGGTCGGAGCGCAGTCCACAGTTCCACGAAACAGAGCACTGCCCAATTGCGCAAACAACTTGCCGCTATGCTGAAAAAGAAGCGCTACGATGCCCAAAAACGGCAATTTGCTTCCTGGGACAAATTTTTAGACTCCAATCTGAACGAACCTCACTGGCTGAAAAACGAAGCTGTAGCACAATTGAATGCCGACGCAATCAGGTTTTACGATGGCAAACGCTATAAATTGCTGGCTTTTTGTATTATGTCCAACCACATTCATGTCATGTTTACCCTGTTGCCGGACGCACCGCCTTTGTGGAAAGTGATGCAGGATTTGAAAAAATATACCGCCGTACATTCCAACCGGCTGATCGGAAACGAGGGGGAAAAGTTCTGGGAAGAAGAGAGCTATGACCATGTAGTACGGGAAAAGGAGTTTGACCGGATATTGGCATATATTCTCAATAATCCGGTGAAGGCAGGGCTGGTGAAAAGCTGGGATGAATGGCAATGGACGTATTGCTGTGAGGAGTTGTTGTGATGTGGCGCGGAACTCCGTTCCGCGAACCGGCGGAACGGAGTTCCGCTATACATAACAAGCGGAACGGAGTTCCGCTATACATAACAAGCGGAACGGAGTTCCGCTGTACATAGCGAGCGGAACGGAGTACTGCTATACATAGCAAGCGGAACGGAGTTCCGCTATACAGTGCGCATGGCTTTCCGCCACTCGAAATACCCCATGGTAGCCAGTACAAGGAAAACGATATATAAACCCGTGGTCAGATAAAGTTCTTTGTACCAATACACGCCTACTGCCACCACGTCCACCACGATCCAGAAAATCCAGGACTCTAATTTTTTCCGGGCCGTGAGCCATTGGGCCGCCAAACTGGCCACGGTGGTGAAAGCGTCGGCGTAAGGCACGGCGGCATCGGTATAGCGCTCCATGAGATAACCCCATGCGACCGTACCGCCGGCCGTAAGTAATATCCACGACCAAATGGGAGCAGTAATCGTAGTGACCGGAAGTTCATGGCGGTCCTTGCCGCCTCGAAGCCAGTGGTGCCAGCCGTATATCTGGAGGAAGATGTAAATGACGTGCAGTATCATGTCGGAATACAACTTCGCCTCGAAGAATATCCAGACGTAGAGCGTAACCTGAATCAGGCCGGCGGGCCAACACCAGATATTACGGCGCACCACCAGCCACACGGCGATGACCCCGAAAACGGTTGCTATGGCTTCAATCCATTGCATATCAGGCTACCACGCGCTACACTCCTGCTTCTTCCAGTTCGGCAACCTTCTCCACCGGCATTCCGCCGTGCCCGTCGCCGCCCCGGTACTCTTCAATGGATTTGGTGCCGGTGCGTTTTTGCCGGCGAAGGTCCCCCTTGATCCAGTCCATAATATAATACACTACCGGTACCACCACTAATGTGAGCAGCATGGAACTCGTAAGGCCGCCGATCAAGGCCCAGGCCAGGCCGTTTTTCCACTCCGAACCGGCGCCTTTGGCCAATGCGATAGGCATCAGGCCTACAACCAATGCGATGGTGGTCATGAGGATGGGACGCAGCCGTATCCTGCCGGCCAGTATGAGCGAATCAAAGGTGCCATAGCCGTCGGCCTTCATCTGGTTGGCAAAGTCCACCAACAAAATGGCGTTTTTGCCTACGAGGCCTACCAGCACAATGATGCCTACAATAGAGAAAATATCCAGCGTTTGCATGGCGAGCGCCATGGCGAGCAGTGCGCCTACAATAGCTACCGGGATCGAGAAAAGCACCACAAACGGATATACCCAGTTGTCGTAGAGCGCTACCATGATGAGATATACGAACAGGATGGCCGAGAGAAATGCCAGCCCAAGACTGCCGAATCCCTCTTCCTGCGCTTTCAGCTCGCCGTCGTAGGCGATGGTCACCCCGGCTTTCGGCGGATTTTGGGCTACGATATCCTTGATCTCCGCCCCGACGGTGCCCGAGGGCCGCCCCAATACTTTGGAATTGATGGTAACGGAGGATATCCTGTCCTTGCGTTCGAGTTGGGAAAGGCCGGTGGTTTGAGCTACGCTGGCAAACTGCCCCAGGCGGATCAATTCACCGCGCATATTGATAAAGCTCAGATTGCGGATGTCGTTCAGGTTACTGCGGTCAAAGGCATCCAGCTTCACGTTGATGTCGTATTCGTTGGCGCCGTCGCGGAATTTGGCGTTGGTATTGCCAGCAAAGGCGGTTTGCATGGTGGCACCTACTATCTGCATGTCCAAGCCCAGTTCGGCCATGCGTTCGCGGTTGATGCTCACGTCAATTTCGGGATTGCCCTCTTTTACGGTGAGTTCGGCTTCGAGGGTACCGGGCACCTTTTTGGTTTCTGCCAAAAGGAACTCCGCATATTCCGTGGCGTCCTCCAGTTGCGCCGCACTGATGATGATCTGTATGGGCGCCTGGTCGGCGCCGCCGAAGAAGCTCACCTGGTTGGTGGTGACTTTCACGCCGGGAAGCTGCCGCTCCAGTTCGTTGCGCACGCGGCTGGCATACACGTCGGAGCGCACGCCGCCCCGCTCTTCCACGCCGACCATCCTCACCTGAATCTCTGCCAGGTACGGCGTATTTTGGCCTCCGAGAAGGCCGGTAGTGCGGCCTACCGTTGTGAAAATATTCGTGACCTCAGCTTTTTCGGCCAGCAGCTTTTCAGTGCGCTGGGCGGCGAGGTTGGTCTCTTTGAGCGTGGCATCCTTGGGCAGTTCGAGTTGTATGATAAACTCCCCGCGATCGCTGTTGCCGAAGAATGCCGTACCTATGTAGCCTCCGCCTACCAATGCGAAAGAGCCGAAGAAAAGAACGGCAGTTACGCCGAGTACGATGGCTTTGTGGCGCAACGACCAGCGGAGCAGTCGGGCGTAACCCTCGGTGAGGTGGTGCAACATGCTCTCGAAGGCTAGGAAAAACGCGCCGAAAACGTTCTTGCTGCTCAGGTTTTCAATTTTGGAAAAACGCGAAGCCAGCATGGGCGTAATGGTAAAGGACACCACCAAACTCATCAGGGTAGAAAATACTACCACCCAGGCAAATTGCGACATGATGTTGCCCACTATGCCGCCCGACAAAGCCAGGGGCACAAACACCACCACGTCCACCAGGGTGATGGACAATGCGGTGAAGCCGATCTCGTTCCGGCCTTCAAGCGCCGCTATCCGGCGGTGTTTGCCCATCTCCATGTGGCGGTATATGTTTTCAAGCACCACAATACTATCGTCTACCAGGATACCTATGACCAAGGACATAGCCAGTAGGGTCATCAGGTTGAGGGTAAAGTCGAACAGGTACATCCCGATGAAAACCGACACCAATGAAGCCGGTATGGCAACCATGATGATGAGGGAATTCCGGATGCTGTGCAGGAATACCAGCATCACCAGGGCTACCAGGATCACGGCTAAGCTGAGGTCGTGTATTACCGCATCTACGGCATCGTTGGTAAAGTCGGTAGAGTCGTTGCCGATTTCAAACCGGAGTTTTTCCGCGCTGTAGATATCCTTGAGTTTCTCCATTTCCTCTTTCACCCCGGCAGAAACCGCGACGGCGTTGGCATCGTTTTGCTTCTGTATGAGGATGCCGATGGCGGGAGTTCCGTTGAGGCGGTTGAGGTCTTCGGCTTCTTTTTGCACGTCCTGTATATCGGCCACATCGCCGAGTTTTACCGAGATACCGTTGGGTAGGGTAAAAAGGGAGAGGTTGCGCAGGTCGTCAATTGTCTGGAATTTGCCGGCCAGGCGCACCAGAATCTGCTCTTTTTCGCTTTTTATTTTCCCGGTGGGAAAGTCCAGATTGGCGGCCTGAACAGCTTGCACTACTTGGAGCAGGGACAGATTGTACTGCTCGAGTTTGGCGCGGTTTACCTGTACCTGTATCTCGCGTTCCTGGCCGCCCACCAGCGTTACCTGGCCCACGCCTTCCACGCGGGAAAGAGCGGGCTTGATGCGCTGTTTCATCAGGTCATACAGATCGGCAGGCGGAAGGTCGGCATTGCCGGCAATGCTCATGATCGGAAACTCATCGGAGGCGAACTTTGATACTACCGGCGATTTGGCGTCGGCGGGCAGTGTAGCTTGCGCGGCATTGATCTTGCGCTGAGCCTCCTGGAGTAAGATGTCAATTTTGGCATCCTCCTTGAATTCCGCAGTTATAAGGGAGAGGCCCTCGAAGGAAGTAGAGCGGATGCCCGAAAGTTTTTCCAAGCCGGATATAGCGTCCTCCAGCGGCTTGGTCAGGTTGTTCTCCACCTCCGAAGGCGATGCGCCGGGATACACGGTTGTAACAAACACAATAGGCGCTGAAAACTTGGGGATCAGCTCATAGCTGAGCTTGGAGTATGATATCAGCCCCAATATGGTGAGTACCGTGAACGCCACGATAATGAGAGAAGGGCGTTTTATTGCGATTTCGGTTATTGACATGGTTGTGGTTTTTGTAGAGGGAAGTAGGTAATTGGGTTATTTTTGAGAAGTTTGCGCTGCTTCCACCTGCACTTTCATGCCGTCTTCTAAGTTGATTTGCCCGGAAGTCACCACGACGTCGCCTTCCTGCAAGCCGCTCTGAATAGCTACGAAATCGCCGTAGATATTTCCAAGCTCCACTTTTTTGAGGCGGGCCACGCCATTTTCTATCACAAATACGCGGGCGTCGCGCACACTGCCCACTACGGCCTCGCGGGGCAATGCCGCTACATTTACCGCACTGCCGCTGCTGAAGAAGGCATGGCCGTTCATACCCGCTTTAAGCGGGGCGCCGGAGGGATTGTCCATTTCGATTTCCACTAAAAAACGCTTGGAGTTGTCGGCCTTGACAGAGATGTAGGTGATCTCCCCTGTAAAGCGGCGCTCGGGGTACAGGTCGGCGGAAAGTTGTACTTTCTGGCCGGTTTTCACTTGTACTACTTCCTCCTCGCGGAGGTTGGCCTGAAATTTGAGCCTGCCGATATTGACGATATTGAGGATAGGCATTCCAGGGCCTATATACGCGCCTTTTTCCACGGTTTTCCCGGACACGACGCCGGAAATAGGCGCTTTGATCACCGTCAGGTTGATCTGTTTTTCCAGGCCGCGTATTTGGGCTTTGAAGTTCTCCACGGCGATTTCAGCATCGCTTACCTGCTGCTGGGTCACGCCGCCGTCGCCTACGAGGTTTTTGAGGCGCGCGAGATCGCTCTCAGCCTTTTTCAGGTTCACCTTGGTGATGTCGAGCTGGTTTTTGAGCAGATCGTTGTCCACCGCGAGCACCACGGCGCCTTCGTTGACGAAAGAGCCGTCGCGGACGTTCAGTTGTATAATGCGGCCCTGTACATCAGAGATGAGAGCCAGTTCTTTGAACGGCTGAAATACGCCCGAAACGTCGAAATCGGCGCGAACGTCGCGCCGGCCTATGGCGGCGGTTTTCACCGGCATGACTTCGTTGCGTTCCTGCGCAAGTTGCGCCTGCTCATTGATGACTTTTTTGTTTTCGCCCAATTTCCATACGATGGCGGCAAGGGCGGCTCCTGATGCCAGGAGAATGACGAGGATGCGGATGATTTTTTTCATGTTTCTTTTGTGAGGTGAAATTGGAGGAATCGGCGCCCCGACACTCGTGTCGGGGGGTGGAACCGGCTTTCGTTACAAGGGTTTCTCTTGAAACACCGGTTCACCCGGTTTCCCCGGTTCACCCGATTTGACCAATTATTGATTGAATAGTTGAAGGAGTTTTCCATTGGCGTATTCCAGGTCGAGCGAAGCCCACTTGTACTGGAGCAGCGCAGCTAAGTAATTGGTTTGTACCTCGCGCATGGAGGTTTCGGCAGAGAGCACTTCCGTGATGGAGGCTAATCCTTCGCGGAATCGCTTCTGCGTGACAGTATATACTTCTTCGGCCATGCGGAGATTCTCATTTTGAGAGCGTAGCGTGTTGTAGCCCGTTTGCAATTGGAGCAGGGCATTGTTGTACTGAAACTCCAGGCCGTTGAGGGCCATTTGCCGGTCTTTGTCGTTCTGCATGATGGCGAGATTGTCCTGCTGCATGCGATAGTTTTTGCGCATGCCGTCAAAGATGGGGATGCGTATGTTGATGCCCATCATGGCAAAGTCGAACCATTGTTTGCCATCGCCGAGGTCGCCGAAATTATTGGCCTGCCCCTGAAGGGTATACCCGGCAAAAAATCGCGCCGAGGGAATGTACTCTGCACGGGTGCGCTGGTACTGGAGCTTGAGCAATTCCTCTTGCTGCGTGAGGATGGCTACGTCCAGTTTATTTTGGTAGCCCGGCGCAAGAGCCTCCTCAGGCACGGCCGGCGGCAGCCCGTCGCCCTGCAAGGTGTCGGTAAGTACCACCTCCGCGTCCAACGGCATGGCCATAGCATACTTCAGGGCGCGCAAGGTTTGCTCGTATTGGAGATTGAGGTTTTGGAGCTGCGTTTCGAGGGTGCTGCGGTTGACGCGCAATTGGTCCACATCCAATTTTTTGGCAAACCCGTTTTGGAATTGCAACTCCGTGGCGCGAAGCAGGCCGCTCACCTGGTCGAGATTGGCCTGGATGATGCCCTGTTGTTTGCCGAGTATCTGGGCCTGGAAGTAAATTTTCACTACGTTGTAGGCAACGTCTTCCTGTGTTTTGGCTTCCAGCAAGCGATTAAATTGCCCCAGTTTTTGCGTAGCTTTTACGCCCAGCCAAAAGCTGTGGTCATATATCAACTGATCGAGTTGGATGCCTGCCGATGTGGCCAGCGCTGTGCCGAATTGAACGGGGATCAACTCCTCCGGTCTTCCGTCGAAGAAGTTGGGGATCAATTGTGTGGGCAATTTGATGTTATAGGTGAAATTGCCGCTGCCGCTTACCTGGGGCAATCCGGTGGCAAGGTATTCCTTGACCAAATATTCGCCTTTGCGCACCTCCATTGCGGCCTTGTGTATCTGGGGGTTGTTCTGAACGGCATACTGCACGCTGCTTTCCAGGGATAAAGGCTGCTGGGCGGATACGGTAACGGCGCCGGGCAGGAAAACCGCCGTGGCCAATAGTACACTCAGCCAGGGGCGGTTTCGTTTCAAGTGATTGTCGGGTGGTATCATGGTCACTATGTTGTTTACAAGTCTTTTATGTAGGCTTGGAGTTTTCCGAGTCCTTTTTCAGAAGCTATTCCCCTCAGGTGATAGTGGATAAATTCGCGGTAAAGCTGCGCCCAGTGAAACTCCGCCGGCGGGAACAATTCATCGTCTGTCAACCAGCGCACGCTGCCCACATAAAGCCGGGCAAGGATGTCGGCGTTGAAGTCGTTGCGGTACAGGCCCTCCTGTATGCCGCGTTCAATGTTGGCCTTCAGTACGCCGTAGATATATTCCCTTTGTACTTGTTCCACCATGTGCCAGGCTTCAGGATAGTACTTTTTCAGGTCGAAGATGGTAGCCGGCGACATTTGCTGAAATTGGACGATTACGTGACGGGCAATGGCCAGCATTTCCTGTAAAGCATCGGGCGCATCCCTGCAAATGTTGGCCACGGATTCCGACTCCTCGCAGCGATGCCGGTTGATGACCTGCATGATGAGGTCTTCCTTGCTGTCAAAAAACTGGTAGAGCGTTTTTTTGGAAATGCCCAACTCGCGCGTCACGTCATCCATGCTTACGCTTTTCAGCCCGAGACGCATGAACAGCGATTCCGCTTTTTTGATAATGGCAAACTTCTGCTCGTTGTGTTCGTTTAAACTCATAACTGAGCAAAAACCCCGGAAACTTTAAAAGGTTGAATAGTTTCCCGGGTTTTTTCAAGAAAGTTGAGTCAGCTGCCGGAGCAAATCAAGTACCGCCCTGCAAATCAGCGGTTTGAAAATTCAAAATCCCGGTACGCTTCCCACATCCTCCCGTTGTGTTTGACAAGTGTCAGCGCATCTATGTCGCAGCGGCGTTCATAAGTTAAGTTGGAAAAATGTGCCCATGCCGGCTGAAACTGCGATCTGCTGAGGTCTTTGTGCGCAATGGTCATGTGAGGGTTGAAGCCGTGGCTGCGGTCGCTTCGCAAGCCCAGCATCTCGCCGAGGTGTTTTTCCAGTTCCCCTTGTATTTCCCGAAGGGCGGGGTTGGGCTCCATATCCACATACAGAACCCTGGGGGGGAAACAGTTGAATCCCTTCAGGTGCAAAACAAAAGGGCTGTGCCTTGCGGCAAATAGTTGCAGGGTATCAAAAAGCGCATGCTCCTGGTTTTCGGGGCGTTTGAAGGGCGGAAAAAGGGTAATGTGCGGCGGCGACTTCAGCGCGTGGGATGCCCCGAAATGGGACGCGATGTACTGCTTGAATGCCGTCACTTCCCCGGCTATCTTTTCATCGGGCACAACTGCAATGAAGTACAGGGCATCGAAAGGCTTCATGGCTTGATCGTTAATTTTGTCCTAAGGTACGCCTTAGAATCTAAAAAACCGGGGTTTTGGTCGAACTTTGGGCAACGTCATGAGCTGCGGGTAACAAATTGCGGCCGCAAACCGGAGTGAATGCGACTATGCTTTATGATATTCATTTGCCAGGTAAACTGAAACAGATCGTGTCGGGGCAAACCGTAACCAATACAGAACTGCTTGTCCAGCTCAGGCAAGGCCACAAGGCTGCGCTGCAAACTGTATTCGACGCGCACTATCCGGATGTTTGCCGCGCCATCTATCGCCTCATTCCCGATCATGGCCTCATGGAGGACCTCGCCCAGGAGGTTTTCCTGCGATTTTGGGAAAAACGGGAACAGATAGAAGTGACCGTTTCGTTGGCTGCTTACCTGCACCGCATGGCTATCAACGAGGCTTTGGGGTACCTGCGCCGCCGCAAGCACTTCGACGATACGGAAAAGGCACTTCATCTTCCCGCCCACGCTGCCGACAGCGCCGAAACAGTCCTGTTGCAACGCGACCTGGCAGAAAGCCTCCAAACAGCCATGGAAGCTCTGCCGCCCCGCTGCCGCGCGGTATTCCAACTCAGCCGCTTCGAGGAAATGACCTACCAGGAAATTGCCGACCACATGGGTACTTCCATCAAAACCGTGGAAAACCAAATGGGCAAGGCGCTGAAGTTACTGAGGGAAAACTTAAGGGAGTTTCTTTGAAAAAAAAAAAGCCCCCTTGCGCGCGAAGCGAAGAGGGCTTTTCGGTTTTGATCATGATTTGTCAGGAGTACCTTTTCGAAGTTTTGCGGCGCGAGGTATCCAGATAAGCAGAAGCGCCCGGTTTTTGCAACAGTTCATAAAGCAATTCTTTGGCGCGAAACAGTTGCGCTTTCACTGTTCCGAGGGGGATATTCAGTTCTTCGGCCATTTCGTCGTAGCTCATTTCCTCGAAGAAGCGCATTTCGATCATGCGGCGGTAGCGATCGGGCAGGTAGTCGAGCAGCAAGCGGATCAGCTCTATGCGTTGGCTCCTGATGATCGCCTCTTCCGGGTCGGGATTGGCGCAAGGGATGGCGTAGCGCCAATCGGCGCCCTGCTCCGGGAGGGCGGGCTCCTCCAACGAAAACAGCCGGGTGCGTTTCTTGCGCTTGTAGTCAATGCAGTTGTTCACTGCAATACGGGACAACCAGGTGCGAAAAGCGAAGTGGGGTGCGTAATGAGACAGATGGTGAAAGGCCTTGCCGAATGCTTCGAGGGTGAGATCGTCGGCGTCTTGCCGGTTGTGGACCATTTTGAACATCAACTGGTGCACGGAATCGTAGTAGCGATTCAGCAAGGAAGCATACGCGCGCTGATCGCCATGCACGGCCGAGCGCACCAGTTCGTAATCTTCAGCAGCCTTGAGAGATAAGTTTGTAGAAGTTGCTATATCCATCTGTTTTTTTTCCCGGCAAACAATGCCGGCGCCAATACCAAATAGTAACCCAGGAACAATACGTCCAAAACAAGCGTCCAAGGTCGTATGTCGGGCTGCTTCAGCAATGCGAGAATGCGCTTCCACCTCGCTGCCAGCAACACCCATCGCGCTGCCACCGCCGTCAACACCCACGGGGCGCCGGCGCCGCATAAAATACAAGCCGCGCCCGCCGTGTAATGCAGGAAATGACTTGCCGAAAGCAGTCCCAAAACGAACTTGTGAGCCGGCCGGTAACTGCTGCCGGTACTCACATGCCGTTTTTTTTGGTTGTAGTAGCCTCTCAAATTCTTTTCCGGCAGGGAGTACACAAATGACCTTTCGTCCAGGATCACTGTGGCGTTCTTTGGCGTGGCCGCCGCATTCACAAAGAGATCGTCATCTCCTGAAGCGATCTGCGCGTGCCTGCCGAAGCCCCCTGCCTGCTCATACAGGGAACGGTTGTACATCAGGTTGCGGCCTACGCCCATGTACGGCATACCCCAAAGTGCAAGCGAAAAATATTGCACTGCAGTGTACGCTGTCTCGTACCGGATAAAGAGGTTGAGAAATCCTCTTTCCCGGTCGTAGGGGCTGAAGCCCAGACCTATTTGCAATATAGTGTTTGTGTGCTCCGACATGGCCGCGATCCATTCATCGCTTGCCGGCCGACAGTCGGCGTCGCTAAGTAGAAAGTAGTTGCCTCGGGCAGCCTCGATCCCTTTTGCAAGGGCTGCTTTTTTTCCGGGCGGAGTGTCATATTCAATGTCAACGAGGCGCAAGTTCGGCCATTTCGCCATACTGTCCAACACTACTTTTCGGGTGCAGTCTGTTGAGTTATCGTTTACGACGACAACCTCAAAGGAACGGTACTTTTGATTTAGAAAATGGCAGAGATTTTTTTTGAGGTTTTCTGCTTCGTTCCGGGCGCAGATGATGACGGACACAAAAGGCTGCTCATCCGGGGCAGCCCGGGCTGCTGTTTTCGGGAAAAAAGCCAGGCGCCGGAAGATAATGCCCCAAAAGAGGAATTGCACGGCAGTGGACACACAAAACACAAGCAGAAGTATGGAAGTAGCCGGGGTCAAAGGAAATCGGATAACTTCTCCATAATAGACTCCCGGAACACCCGCCACTCTTTTTTCATTTCCGGGTTGCGGCGCATGCGGCGCCAGGCATTGAAGCTCTGCCAGGTGTGCAGCGCCTGCTTGTAGTAGTACCAGGCTGCCAATCCTGCCACAGGTGCAAGGAGGATCACGGCCCAACACATGGCACGGGGCAGGAATATTTCCAACGTTTGGAATAACAGGGCATACCACAAAGGGAAAAGCACCAGGCCGGATACGTACTTCCAGGTGGATTGATATTCGGGAACGGCTCTGAAACGGTCTGTAATGAACCCGGGCAGGTGAAACGCAGGCGCATTGCTCACCCAGCCGAAAACAAAAACAGGCAGCGATGCCCACAATGCAGGTATGTGCCACCACAGAAACCGGAAAGAATGCTCTGTCACGGCATGATCCTGCAATCCCAAAGCGCTGAGCCGGCCGAAATAAGCACGCACGTCCCGGCTGAACCGTTCCCACTCTTGCGGATCGCCGTTTTGCAGTTCCCGGAACCAATCCAGCACCCTTCGGGCGCGGCGGTACGCATCTGCCAGCGGCAAAGGATGGTTGTTTTGGAGGAGAATCTCCACCCGGTGCAGGAGTTTATCTTCTGCATCATCGGCAGTGTGCACTACCAACTGCCGCATGTGCGCCTCCAGTAAAAAGGTCAAATCCTTTACGGTTTGCACAGGGTCTTCGGCCCAGGCCTCTGCGTATCCGCTCACAGGGACCGGCTCGCCCACGTGTACGACCACGCTGCCGCCGAAGCGATGCGGGCGCTCGTAGCTGAGCCCGATGGGCAGGAAAACCAGGTGCAGGCGAAAATCCGCCTTGGATTCGGCGCTCAGCGCAATGCGCGCCGCTCCGGTTTTGAACGGACGGACCCTGCGCCCCGGCAAGCTGGCGCCTTCGGGAGCCACCAGGAGCCTGCCGCCGCCGGCTAAGTGCGCATCGGCCCGGGCAAAACTTTCTTCATTTTGAAGCGGCTTGCCATCCGTATCCTGGTAGCGCTGAATGGGTATGCAGAAGAGCCTGTTGAGCAGCCAGTTGGTGACCGGGTTCTTGAACAGGCTGTAATTGGCCAAGAAAAATGTCATACCCTTAATGGATGCCGCCGCCAACAGCGCATCCAAAAGCGTGTTGGGGTGATTGACCAGGATAATGGCCGGGCCTTTTTGCCGGAGTAAATGCCGGTTGATGAACGCCGTGCGGGGGTAGAAAATCCGCAGGGTGACGATCACGATCCCTTTGAGCAGGTAGTATAATCCGGCGAGCAGCAGATTTACGATCTTCATGCCTTGAAGTTGAGCAAAAAGTCTTTGATGTCCTCATCGAAGCGCGGCCCTTCTTCCTGGAAGTGAAAACGCACCTCCACGGGAAGCACGAAAACAGGCAGGCGGCTCTCTATGAAAAACTGCCGGTGCAAATGGAGGCGCATTGCGTCTTTCTCGGTGGTGAGGATAATTTTTTTCTCCGTCTCCATGTTGTCGAAAGTCATCTTCAGGTTGGAGATGTCGCCTTTGCTAAAGTAGCGATGGTCTTCGTACTCAAGTATCTTGATAAAACTCACCTGTTGTTTGAGGTACCGCGTGAGATAATCGGTGTTGGCAATGGCGCAAATGAGCAGCACCTCCCACCCCTCTTCCAGGTGGGTGATATAGCGCGGATCGAGGAGGAAGTAAGGATTCCGGTAGGCGAAGTACGAAAAATACACCCGCTGATCCGGCAGGGGCTTTATCTCCTGCAGCAGCGCCTCTCTTTGTACGGCTGCGGGATCGTCGGGGCATTTGCTCACCACCAAGATGTCGGCGCGCTTATAAGCGGAGGGCCATTCCCGCAGGCGCCCGGCAGGCAGCAGCATATCGCGGGTGAAAGGATGATCGTGCTCGGTGAGCAAAATATTCAGGCCGGGTTGGATGGCGCGGTGTTGAAATGCGTCATCGAGCAGCACCACCTCCAGTCCGGAATGCTTCATGAGCATGCGAGGCACGCCGAGCGAGCGGTTTTCGTCCACGGCAACAAAGACCTCCGGATACTTACGTTTGAACTGGAGCGGTTCATCGCCGGATTCCTCGGCATTCATGTGGTTTGTCACTTCCTTGAATCCCACTGTTTTGCGGCGATACCCGCGCGATAACACGCCCACTTCCACATGGTCTTTGAGCAGGCGGATGAGATATTCTATATGCGGGCTTTTGCCGGCGCCGCCTACGGTGAGGTTGCCTACAGAGATGGTGGGAATGCTGAAGCTCACTGCTTTGAGCAGGCCCCAGCGGTAGAAGCGCTCGTGCAAAGCAGCGCCGAATCCATACAGCAGGGCGAAAGGGAAGAGCAGGGCGCGGGCGATCCATTGTTGCAACATGCGGGCGAAAATAAGGCAATTATACAATCCGTGCCTATATTTGCGCCCCGGGAGTGTAATGCGCTTGTGCATTTCTTGGACCAATTGTCCATATTTGATTGCAAATCATATTTTTAGGAAAATGGCAACTACTACTGTCACCGGCGCAAACGCAGCCTTTAAAAAGGCGCTATTTGAACGGCTGAACAACTTCTTTGAAGAAAACCGCCTGCCCAAAAAGGGAAATTGGGAAATGAAGCTCAAAATTTCTTTTGCGCTCACATGGTGGATCGGCAGCTACGCGCTCTTTTACCTTTCTGACTGGAGCTACTCTCAGTTTTTCGGGCTCTACGTCCTGCAGGGCCTGGGGCAGATATTTATGTTCCTGAATATTGCCCACGATGCCAATCACAATGCGATTTCCAACAATCGGCATATCAACAAGGCCCTGAGCTACACCCTCGACGCCTGCGGCATCAGTTCGTACATGTGGCGTATAATGCACAACAAGGGCCACCACTCCGTGATGAACGTGCACGGAGAAGACGAGGGCATTGCGGCGCACGGCATTTTCCGCTTCTCGCCGCACGCACCCTGGAAGAAGATGCACCGCTTTCAGCACATCTACGTCTTTTTTATGTATGCGATCACCTCGCTCGATTTTATCTTCGTAAAAGACTTCGAGTATCTTTTCTTCAACAACAACAAGCACGTTGAAAACGTCAAACACCCCCTGGGCGAGTGGATCATTATCATCGGAAGCAAAATATTTTATCTGTTCTACATGATCGCTCTGCCGGTTCTCGTGCTCGGATTTTCGGTATGGCAGGTTGTTTTGGCGTTCTTTGTCACGCATTTCATCATGGGCTTAGTCGCCGCCTGGATCATTCAAACGGCACACCTGCTGGATATCAACGAGTTTCCCCAAAGCCGGCACGATCACGATTTTGTGGATCACATATTTGCCACCACTACCGACTACTCCACCCGCAGCCGCGTTGCCAATTTTATCTGCGGGGGCCTGAATCACCATGTGGTCCATCACATCTATCCGCATGTAGCCCACACCCATTACCCCAAACTGACCAAAATAGTGCGGGAAACAGCAGAAGAATTCGGCGTGGATTACCGCGAGAACCGCTACATGTACCAAGCCGTTGCACATCACCTCAAATTGCTCAAACAACTTGGTCGGCCGCCTGTCCGATAGGTAATCTTTAACCTGTATTTCCTGTACCTGCACCGACTGCTCCTTATAGAGCAATACATAAACATCCTATTATTTTTAGACTTTAAACAAGCAACCTGTTCTCATGAATTCTATCTTCGACAGACTCGATTTCTGGGCCGATCAGCATCCCGATAAACTGCTGTTTTCCTTCCTGGATATTTCCGGCAACCAGACCGAGAAATACACCTACAGCGAATTCATCTATCGAACGAACGCCATAGCCGGCAACCTTTCCAACGAGCATGGCTTTGCGCCCGGCGACCGAATCCTCCTCGCCTATCCGGCAGGCCTGGAAATGATCTGCGCCTTCTTTGCCTGCGCGCGCCTGGGCCTGATACCGGTACCGGCGTATCCGCCCACCTCTCACGGCTTCGAGGCTTCGCTCAACAAGATGACCTACATCGCCAAAGACTGCCAGGCCAAGGCCATACTCACCAGCCGCGATTACTACTGGTCGGTGAAACTCAACCTGTCCCGTACCAATATCGAGGAGTCCTTCTTCGGCAGCAGCTACATTTCCAAGCTCAACTGGATCAATACCGAAGATTTCAGAGACACGCACAAAAACGGATTTACCCCGGGTCACTCCGATATTCTATTCCTTCAATACACCTCCGGATCTACCAGCGAACCGAAAGGGGTGATGGTTTCTCACCAGAATATCATACACAATTGCGACCTGGCAACCGAACACGTCCCCACAGCGGTAAGCTGGCTGCCCCAGTATCACGATATGGGCCTGATCGGCTACTACATCTACATCGCGCTCAAGGGCGGCACTACCTACGGATTCTCGCCCATCGACTTCATCCAGCGGCCAGCGCTCTGGCTGGAAAGCATTACTAAATACAAGGCCACCGCCTCCTCGGCGCCCAATTTCGCATTTGAATACTGCCTGCAACCGGGGAAGATATCGGAAAAGACCCTCGAAATGCTGGACCTCAGCTCGCTCGAGTACCTGATGACGGCTGCCGAACCGGTCATCCCCGCTACTTATACGCGGTTTTTGAAATTCTTCGAACCTTACGGTCTCAACCCGGAAGCCTTCTTCGCCGCTTTCGGCTTGGCGGAGAATACGCTCGCAGTCACCAACTACGGCCGTACATACCTCTCTGTGGATTCGGCCGCTTTCAAGCAAAACAAGCTCAAAGTCCTGCCGCATATGTCGGCGCCCGCTGAAGGAACCAATATCATGAGTTGCGGGGCGCCGCTGGGCGACATCACCGTCAGAATCGTGGACCCCCAAACCCGCCATGCGCTCAAAGACGGCCAGATAGGCGAAGTCTGGCTCGCCGGCAAAAGCAAATGCCTCGGATATTGGGACAAACCCGATCTGACCAAAAAGCTTTTCCAGGCCACCATCGTGGGCGAAAACCAGAATGCCAACAATTACCTGCGCACCGGCGATATCGGGTTTATGCACCAGGATGAACTCTACATCTGCGGCCGCGCCAAGGATATGATCATCATCAGGGGGCTCAATTACTACCCGCAAGACATTGAAAAAATTGTGGAGCAAACGGTGCCTTCTTTCGTGCGCCACGGCTTTGCAGCTGCGTTCGACGTGTTCGACGGCGAGGAAAAACTCGTCGTGGTCGTCGGCGTAAAAAACCCCAAATCCTTGCCCGATCCGGTGCCCATCGTTGATGCCATCCGCAAAGGGCTCAATGTACAAACGCACATCATCGCATTCATCCCGGCGCGGGAAATTCCCAAAACCAGCTCCGGCAAGATCATGCGGCACAAAGCCAAGGAACTCTGGGAAGCAGGAAAGCTCAACGTCCTTAGCCAGTTTTCGGGCGCCGAAGAAGTGGAGCACCTCCACGAAGAATGCCAGGGTCCCGTTTCGCCATTCGAAGACCTCAAACGCAAGTACGGCTTACAGGGCAACGAGACCTACTCGCTGGGCAAAGCCGGCCTGGAATCCATTGACCTGGCCGTGCTTATGCACGACATCAAAGAGCTGCTCAAAGACAAAGGCGCCGACGCGCTGTCCAAACAAATAGACATCCGGCTCATCCAGGAAATTTCCATTTCCGAACTCTTCGAACTCGTGCAGCAGTTCGATAACGCCTCTGCCATAGCCATCCTCCGCCTGAAAAAAATGATCGCCAGGCTGCAAAAAGAACATACGGCGATGGAACAAAAAATGATGCTCAGCGACGTGCATCTCACTTTTGATCCGCCGGCGCCGGATTACCCCAAACACCACGCAGCCACTGACGTGCTCCTCACCGGAGGCACCGGCTTCTTCGGGCCTTTCATACTCAAAAGTATCCTCGAACAAACCGATCAGCGTGTCTATGTGCTCATCCGGGCCAACAGCGAAGAACAGGGCATGGAACGACTGATGGCCGCCATGGACTCCGTTGAACCCATGACCCCGCAACTCGTCGCCATGTTCAAAAAACGCGTCGTTCCCGTTTGCGGCGACCTGGGGCAGCACCACCTCGGCCTGAGCCGCGACAAGTGGAATTTCCTCGCCCATACCGTGCAGGAAATATACCACAACGGCGCTACCGTGAACTACCTGTTCAACTACGACAAAATGCGCAACGTCAACGTCATAGGCACCAACGAGATTCTCAAACTCGCCTTTGACGGCGTCCCCAAGGTTTTCAACCACATCTCCACTACTTTCATTTTCGGATGGGCCGTGAAAGACGTGCTCTATGAAACCATGACCAACGACGACCTCAATCTGCTCGACTTCGGCTACAGCCAGACCAAGTGGGTGTCGGAAGAGATCGTCAAAGACGCCATGCGCCGCGGCCTGAAAGGACGCATTTTCCGCCCGGCCCTCATCACCCCGTCCATCCACGGCGGCGGCCACAACTTCGACATCTCCATCCGCCTGCTGTCCTTTATGATCCAGAACGGCATCGGCGTGGATGCACAAAACCAGGTCAGCTTCTCACCTGCCGACGTAGCCGCCTGGAACATCGTGGCCGCATCCAACATGCCCGATACCATCAACAAGACCTTCCACGTCGTGCGAGACCAGTACTCCAACATGACGGACATCACCAACATCATCACTAAGCTCACCGGCGTGCAGTTCGAGATTTTCCGCCTCAAGGAGTTCGTTCCCGTCATCATCGAACGCTGCCGCAAAGACGACCTGCTCTTCCCGCTGCTCGACTTTTTGGTGCGATCGGTGGACAATATCTCCGCCATGGAGTTCAAACTGTACGACAGCGGCAACTTCCAGGCGGCCCGCCAAGCCTCTCCGTACGGCCGCCCCGACCCTTCGCTGGAAGAAACCGTGCGCGGCATCCTGCTCTTCCTGAGGCGGAACAACATCATCAGCGTGGACCTTCTGCCGGAATATGCCGCTGAAGCAGCCCCTGAAACGGAAATGGAAAATGCCATGGTGATCAAATGACCCGCCCATGAAAGCCATGATCTTCGCCGCCGGTCTCGGTACTCGTTTGCGACCCCTCACCAACGAGCGCCCCAAGGCATTGGCGGAGGTCAACGGCGTGCCCCTGCTGGAGATCGCCATCCGGCGATTGCAGCAAGCGGGCGCCGGGGAATTGATCGTCAATATCCACCATCTCGGGGAACAAATTGAAGCGTTTTTACATCGCAAGGCATTTCCCGGGCTGCACATCTCTGTTTCCGACGAGCGGGATTTGCTCCTCGATACCGGCGGCGGACTGAAAAAAGCGGCCTGGTTCTTCGACGACGGCCAACCCTTCATCGTTTATAACGCCGACGTGCTGACCACGCTGGATTTGAAGGCCATGTACGACGCCCACATCAGGTCAGGCGCCATAGCTACCTTGGCCGTGCGGGATAGGGCCAGTTCGCGCGCATTCCTCTTCGATGCCGGGGGCCGCCTGAGCGGCTGGCGCAATACAGCCACAGGAGCGGAACGCATCTGCCGCCATGCAGAACCGCTGTATCCCTTGGCTTTCAGCGGCGTACACGTCATCCACCCGCGCTTGTTCGACCACATGCCCGCACAGGATGTTTTTTCTATCGTAGATGTGTATCTCGATATTGCCGCGGAGGAATCCATCCTTGCCTGGCGTCACGATGCCGACCTCTGGCTGGATGTGGGCAAGCCGGAGCAGTTGGCGCGGGCGCAGGAACTGTGGCCTCCGGGTTTTGACCAATAAATGCATGCGCCATGTCCGAGTTTCGCACCGTATTCCAGGTTTCGCCGGCTGATGTGCCCATCAGCCACCAAAACGGCATTTCGGCGCTCGGCTCCTGCTTTGCCGAACACATCGGGCGCCGCTTGCAGGGGTACAAATTCCGGCTGGCGCTCAACCCGTTCGGCATTTTGTACAACCCGGTCTCAATGGCCGAAGCACTGGAGCGCCTGCGCAGCGGCACGCCTTACGAGCCCGGCGACTTGTTTTTCCACCAGGAGTTGTGGCATAGCTTCGACCACCACGGCCGTTTCAGCTTTCCCGACCGCGAACAGGCGCTCCAGGCCATTAATGAGGCCCTCGCACAAGGCGCCGCCATGCTGCAACAAACCGACCGGCTGCTGCTCACCTTCGGCACCGCCGGGGTATTCGCCGTGCGGGATAGCGGGCGCATAGCCGCCAACTGCCACAAGTTGCCCGGCCAGGCATTCGAGCGGCGCCGGCTGAGCGTTGGTGAAATTGCCGACCGCCTCTCGCCGGTTTTTGAACAGTTGAAAGAAAATTCGCCCGGCTTGCACATCGTGCTCAGCGTAAGCCCGGTGCGGCACCTGCGCGAGGGCTTCGTGGAAAACCAGCGCAGCAAAGCCGCGCTGCTCCTCGCCGTAGAGGAACTCTGCCGGCGGCACGACTTCGCGCGCTACTTCCCCGCTTACGAGTTGCTTTTGGACGATCTGCGCGACTACCGCTTCTACGATGCCGATATGGCGCACCCCGCACCGGCTGCCATTGACTACATCTGGGAGCAGTTTGCCGCCGCATACTTCCCGGAGGAAACCCGGCAGATCATCGCGGCCATCCAAAAGATACAGCGCGCCGCGGCGCACCGGCCTTTTCATCCCGGATCGGCGGCGCACCGGGCATTTGTAGAGAAGATGAAAATGGAGATGGCGGCGCTGGAGGCGAGGTATCCTTTTCTTGATTTTGGGAAGGAGCGGGAGAAACCGAGTTAATTGAATTATCTGGTTCTTTTCTCTGTTTTGTAGGCAGAAAAACGTATTTTTGCATATTATGATGGATAAGGAATCCTTCATCCGAAAACACCGGAATTTATTCTGGTCTGTCAGTAATGAGAAGTTGGCTGATGTCAGTAATGAACTAATGGTGGAGAATGTGTTGAACTTCGGCACGCTAGATGATATCAAGGAATTAATATAGTTAATGGGTTTGCCGCAGGTCACATCCATTTTTTTCAAGACAACCACAAACTATACCGGCACGCTCAGCCACCTGTACGGTCGTGAGGCGGCGCCTTTTCCGTTCAAGCTTGATTTTGCTCCCCAACCTGGCTGAGTATCTGCTGGTGCCGGGGGAAGAGTATCTGGTTCAAGAGGCGACGACCCGCAACTGAGCCTCGTCAGGGTGCTTGAAGGCATTGGATCGTTCCAGGTGGTGTTTCATCTTTTCCATGTCTTCGCCGATGACGGTAGCGCTGAAATCCCGCGCGATCAGCAACATGCGGATGTAAGCGCCGGGATCGCGTTGGCGGGTGAGTCTGCGAAGCGCGGTCATGTAATGGTCGCGAAAAACGGTTGGAATGATAATCTTTGCTTCATTTTGGCTGACCAACTCGGCATTCATCATCACCCGGGCAATGCGCCCATTGCCGTCCAAAAAGGGATGCACTTCGCTGATAAGAAACATTATATAAGCCGCCCGGGCAAAAGGATGCGTCAGAGCCTGATAAAAATCAAACCCCCTGATCAGAGTTCCCTTTACGAGGGTGTGATCTACAAAATAGGTTTCTCCGGCGCGGTTGTTTTGATCTTTAAATTGGCCGGGTTTCTTGGATATCCGGGCACTCAGGAGCAGGTTGTGCCGATGAAGCAGAATGTCCAAAAGTTCCTCCGGAGACCGGGGAGTGATTTGCATTTCCTCCCGGCTGCTCACGATTTTCCAGGTGCCGAGTACGTCGTGTGAGTCTTCGCTGCGGGCAGGCATCGGCATTTGCATCTCGATGATGCGCATTGCATCTTCGATCTCGAATTCTGTGCCTTCGATAAAATTCGAAAAATAGGCTTCAAAAAAAGCAAAATTCCTGAACGCCTTGGGCGAAATGTTGGGTTCCGGCATATTGGAAAACTCCTCGCGTTTCAACGCAGCCCACAATATCTCGAACAACTCCAACCTGCCCGGGTCGTACGGGTTGCCGAATGCCCTGGCCAAAGACAGCGGTGAACGAAGCAATTTAGAAGGACGGGAAACCAGTATTGCCCCAATGATGCTGTTCAATCGGGCAAACTCGGCTTCCATTCCCAGTTGCGGGGCGATTTCCCGGGCGCGATCCCTCAACTCATTCAGCCCGGATTCTCCTCTCGTGCGGATGACTTGTTCCAACCGGTTTTCTATTTCTTCCTGTAAGCAAACTTTGGATTCAGGCCCCGGCCGTCTTGATGGTTGCAAATTCTCCAGCAAGGCCCTTTCTAATTGCGACGCATACAGCCCTCCCGACAAAGGGTTGTCGCCGTTGATGGGGCCCGGCCCTTCCAGCAGGCGAACCATTACGCCGGGAAGGGACACCTTCTTTGTGTATGTATAGGTTAGAAAAATATGCCCTGCTGTTGTGGGCTGAAATTCCAGCGCAGACCGATGGCTCAGGACGGCCCCAGGGTACAGCTTGCCCAGAATGAGGTATAAATTTCGTCGAATGATGATCTCCGGGAGCTCATCGAAATTCGAGGTGTAAACACGCGGGGAAATTTTCCTCAACTTGCCCGCTTCTACCAGCTTTGAAAGCTGCTTGCTGATGGCAGCATCTTTCGATGAGAAAACCACTTCCTGAAGGTTGATCGAGCTATTTTTTTCCATTACCGGCACACTTTGAGACAAAAAAAGAAAATATTTTCCATTAAATCCTGTTTTTGGGAAAATATTTTCCACTAATAGCAGGGTTCGCCTTGGCCGGCTGGGGTAAAACGAGGGAGGGACTGCGATCAGAAAAGATCCTCCAATATGCTGAGCAGGATTTTTCTGCGGTAGTACATGGTAGTGCGAAGGTAAGGAGAAAAGGGCATCGGGGCAAGTGGGAGTGGAGGTGTTGGAATGGGGAAATGCCTGACGGCACGGCAGCATGAGGCGCTAATTTCCGG
>CAZNYK010000017.1:0-47641 GCA_964577215.1 uncultured Saprospiraceae bacterium | reverse complement strand
AGGTTAAAGGTTAAAGGTTAAAGGTTAAAGGTTAAAGGTTAAAGGTTAAAGGGCGGAAGGCCTTTTGGTTGAACTTAAAAATGAAAAATCCTATGTGGAAATATATCGTCTTGCCGATCGTGCTGTGCTGCGCTGCGGCCACTCTCTTTGCGCAAACCGCGCTCCCCACCGAGCAAGTGGAAATCATTAAAAGTTTTGACGCGCGGCTCTTGGAAACCGACCGTATTCCCCTTGCGCCTGAATTGCCGGCTCTCGATACGGCGGTTAAACGCCAGACATATAATATCACCGGGCGCCCTGTCAACGTGGAATACCTCGCACCGCAAATACGGCCTTTGGCCATGCGGGGCGAGAGCGTAGCCAAAGTGTATAATGGTTACACCCGCCTTGGCGGAGGCTTGCCTTCTTCCTTGTACGGGGAAGCATCCTACCACATTGCCCAGGAGAAAAAGTACAATTTCGGTATTGGGGCGCTTCACCACTCCGCAAACAATAACGCCAAAATAGAAAACCAGCGTTTCTCCAAAACCAGTGCCGGAATCGACGGCACTTTCTACCTGGAACAAGGCATTGCCGTAAACGGAAAGGCGCGCTACACTGCCGACAATGTTTTCTTTTATGGTTACAACAACCTCAACGCCGGTGATACGACCGCTTTATCCTTTGACAAAGAAGACGTGCGCCAGCGTTTTTCGATAGTAGATATCGGCGCCAATATTTTCAACGGGGAGCGCACCGTTGCAGATTTCAACTACCAGGCGGGCGTAGATTTCTACTTTCTCCAGGATTCCTACGCCGCCAAAGAAAACGGTTTCGACCTCAAGATCGGCGCTATCAAATGGATTCAAGACCGCCATGCTTTTCGCGTAAATCTGCGAACTGATTTCACCTCTTACCGCGATACGGCGAAACAGTCGCTGCACAACTTTTATTTGCAACCCAACTTCACCTATTCCGCTGACGCATTCAGGGCAAAAATTGGTTTAAACCTGGTCTCCCACGAAGACGAATTCTTTTTCTTCCCCGACCTGGAACTTTCCGCCCGGCTACTGGGGCCTGTGCTGAACGTTTTCGTGGGCGCCGAAGGTTCTTTGCAAAAAAACACCTTCAGGAGCCTGAGCGCATACAACCCATTTGTCAGCTCTCGCAACCAATTAAAAAACACCCGGTATTTCGACTACTTCGGCGGCATCCGGGGCGTTATCGAGGGGGTGGATTACCGCGTTCAGGCCGGCTACAAAACCACCGACAATTTAGCTACTTTCCTATGGAACGGCGACAGCATCCCCCGCTTCAATGTGCTCTACGACACTATTGATATCGTTTACATAGACGCTTCCCTGGTGGCCCCTCTGTTCAAAGGGTTTGAGATCAATGGAAAGCTGCGGCAAAACTTTTTCAACGCCGGCAAGGAAGGCAAGGCCTGGCATTTGCCCTCTTTCACCGTCAGCGCAGGTGCAAAATATACTACAGCCGACCAAAAAGGCTCTGTGAGGGCCGATTTGTTCCTGGAAAACGGAGTGCCCTATTTAGACGCTAACGGGGATGCCAAAAACCTCAACGCTCTTTTCGACCTTAGCCTGGGAGCAGATTACCGCCTGACCGACAACATCGGCGCGTTCATCCAACTCAACAATTTGGCCAACAACCAGCGCCAACGCTGGCAACATTACCCCGTGTTCGGGCTGAATGCGCTTATAGGCATTTCTGCGAGGTTTTGAACCGAAAAAAAATCCGCCTAAACATTTGCACAAATCGTGATTCCGGCTTACCTTTCCCCCAATTGAGAAACTGTTTTATCACAAAACTACCTGACTATGTATATTACCTTTGATGAGTTGCGCGAGATCAAACACAAGCTGCCTACCGGCAGTGTAAAGCTCATTGCCGAAAAACTCAACATTGACGAGCAAACCGTACGCAATTACTTCGGCGCTGCCAAATACGAGGATGACAGCAGCATTCCGGGGATTCATATCCAACCGGGGCCGAACGGCGGTATTGTTCACATAGAAGACACTTCAATTCTTGATCTGGCCAAGGCGTTGATCGCCGGATCCCAAGGCGGAGCTGCTGAAAACTGAGGATATGAAAGAGGGATCCCACCGGGATTTCCTTGCCGGTGAAATGTTGCTCATCAACAAGCCCAAAGGCTGGACTTCTTTCGATGTCGTCAACAAAATCCGCTTTACGCTCAGAAAACTTCTCCAATCAAAAAGCATCAAGGTAGGCCATGCGGGCACTTTGGACCCCATGGCCACCGGGTTGC
The DNA here is from genome assembly GCA_964577215.1 of uncultured Saprospiraceae bacterium. GTDB lineage: Bacteria > Bacteroidota > Bacteroidia > Chitinophagales > Saprospiraceae > UBA2329. Next base: position 45,372 of record CAZNYK010000017.1, on the reverse strand, counting down.
TTATTGTATGTACCGGCAAGGCTACCCGGAGCATTGACTCCTACCAGGCGCTGAACAAAACCTATACCGGCACCATGATGCTCGGAGCCGTCACCCCTTCTTACGACGCCGAAACGGAAGTGGCAGAGCGCTTTCCCTTCGGGCATATTTCTCCCGAACTATTGGAAAGTACAAGACTCCAATTTGTTGGGCAAATCCTGCAAACGCCCCCTATGTTTTCTGCCATCAAGGTGGAAGGCCAACCTTTATACAAGAAAGCCCGCAAAGGAGAAAGCATTGCCATAGAACCCCGCCTCATCACAATCGAACGATTTGAGATCACCCGGTCAGCCCTGCCCGAAATAGACTTTGAGGTGCAATGCAGCAAAGGCACTTATATACGGTCCTTAGCCTATGATTTCGGCAAGGCCCTGGGCAGCGGCGCTTATCTTTCAGCGCTTTGCCGCACTGCAATCGGGCCATACCAACTTAAAGACGCATGGGAAATAGACGCGCTGATTGCCGAACTCGCGGCCCAAACAAAGCTGATACCTGAATAGCCCTTTATTTCCTCGCCGTTTGAACCGATATCAGCACCGTGGCCCGGCGCTGACGCGCATCTCGCAGCCAGTCGGAAGCTTCCTTGCCCCGAATACCCTGATCGCCCCTTCCTTCGCTGACGATCCTCAGCTTTCCGGAATCTTTAAATGCCGTCAAAGCCCGCTTGCCAAACTGCATGGCCCATTCCTCTACGCTTTCCGCCCGGCGCTTAGCCAGTGCCTGGGGGTCTTTTTCCTTGTAGTCTGAAAATCCGGCTATGCTCATGACGATCTGCTCGCCGGGCGCCAGGCCGGACTGAAGCGCATTGGCCAATTCCTGCAGGCGTCGCTCCATTTCCTCCTTGCCCGACCTTAACTCCGCCTCGAAGAACCTGCTGATGTCGGAGTATCCTCCAATATTGTTCTGCTGCTGTATGTTGGTTTGCTGCCGCTCAAAAAGCGTCCGTTTAACGTAATAGGCTTCATACAGCTCATCGTAGGAAGCAAGCGGCGCCGAAGGTTCGTTTTCATCAAAGTACAAGATGAGCTCTCCGGAAAAGGACAGGCGGGTTGGTTTTTGATCCGAAGGCAATGCAGTTTCCGTTGGGCAATTCGCCGTGCAGTTTCCCGATTTGTCAATGGTAAAACGCACCTGCTGTTTATCCAATCCCAGGCCTACCTCGGCGCTTCCCCGAACAAAATCTGAAGCATAAGCATACCGGAAAGGTATGACCGTCTGCCCGCTGCGGTTCAGGTAGCCCCAGCCGGCATCATTGCGCGCCCGGATCAATCCGTCTTTCAGCAAGCCCATTTCCCGGTAATTCACGGGAATGACCATTTTTCCGCCGGCATCTGCATACCCGAACACGGGCCCCGAACGCAAGCGGCGCTCCAGCCTGTACCAATCGCCGCCGGCATCATATTCTATTGAGTGATATTCCGGCGCGAGAACCACATTCCCTTTAGCATCCTGCAAACCCATAAAGTCTCCTTTCCGGAAAACGCGCAACCGGGTATCTATCGCCGTTTGGGGAGAAAGCGCCACCACCGGCGGGGAGAACCCCGGTTCAATCTGGAAGGTGAACTGCCGCGACTGAAACCCCTGTCGTTCAAAACCGACCATTAGTGTTCTGCCTCCTGCGGCTCCGGGAAATTCAAGAGCATAATACCCCTGCCTGTCGCTCCTTGCTTTGAATTCGCCCGCGCCAACCGCTACGCCGCTCAGACCCCTGCCGTTGCCGCCATCCACTACCCTGCCGCGAACGACAATCGGCTTCAATTCATCAACAGGAACCGTCAGGTCTTGGGGCAGTTCATCTTCAGGAGCGCCGGCCATACAGCGGCCTGCTGCCGCCAGGATATCCACATCGGAAATTCCGCCGGCATCGGCATCAAGGAGGAAAGCACTGCGAAACCAGACGCACATGGACTCCGGCCAAAGAGGCGCTGCGTCTAATTGATAGGAGGAATCCACTTGCAGGCGGATGGACTCATTCACGCCTTGATTGTAGTAGTACACGGCGGTATTGCGCAAGAAGGAGATAGTGTCGTCAGAAACACAGCCGGGAAACAAACTCCGGCTATAGGCAAGCAGGCTGTCTGCAGCGGCTTTATCACCTTTTTCAACCAATCCCTTAATAAGCAATTCCTGGTAAAACAGCTCTTCACCAGGGGTGGAAATACACAATTCCAAGCCTTCAAAAGCTACTGCTTTTCCCTTGCTGCACAGGTCAAAGGGAGGATTATACCACAGTACAAAGGTGGTAAATAAGGCCCACAAAGGCAACGCCCACACTTTATCCTTCCAGGAGGGGCTAAGCGCATTTACCGGGGAAGCCATGCGCTCCAGCCAGCGGGGAAGCACAAAGTCGATGCCTCGGGAAGCCTGCTTTTTCATGTACCGGAATGCCACGGCATCCATGGCGTATCCCGAAGACTGATATCCCTGCAATTCGCTTTCCAGTTGCGCCTTTTTTCTCTTATCCGAAGCAATGGCCAATTCGTTCAGCGCCGCATTGACCCGGTATTCCTCGTGCGCAGCCGAAGCCGGATCCGGTTTGGCCGACTGCTCAAGCATTCGGTGAAGTGCCTGCCGGATACGTCCTTCACTGCCGCGTTGTGCCAGATAGTCGATCAACTCCATTCGGGCCTCATCCGGGATTCGCCCGCTGACGAACCAAGGAAGCCGGGTCATTTGCAGCAGATTCTCGAAGTGTAACAGGCGTTGTTCGGGGCCGGCAAGTTCGCTGCCCAGGAAGAGGGTTATGTCCCAATGCAACAATGGATAAACGGCACAGGCGGCAATCCATTCCACCACCGGCTCCTCGAAGTGCTTTCGCAAAGACGGGATTAAATCTCCTTCCAAGCGAATGGGATCGAGCGCCACATCATCCAAACGCCGGATCAGGTCGCCGGGGGTTTGCTGGTCCAGGGCATCCAACTGTTCTATGGCGGCTCCCCATCCCTGTTGTGTGGCAGGCAAGACGTAAAATACCTCTCCGAGGCGTTCTTCCCGGCGTCCCCATGCGCGCAATGGCGTCGGAGATAACAAAGCCCGGCTGCGCCACTCTCTGAGCATGGAAGTCCATCGCTCCAAACGGCCGCTCAGAGGACTGAGGAATTGGTGGCCCTGACCGACCACCAAGAGCCTGGCGTTGCCGTAGCGGTGTTGCAGTTCGCGCAGGGGTATTCCCCCGGGGTTTTCCTCGTCAAAGCAGAGCCGGATGTCCCCCTCAAAAAAGAAGCGAACCACTGGAGCTTCCTGTTCCTGAAATTTGCGGAATAGCCAGTCGAAAAGCATGGCGCGATGGTCGTTGGGGCTTTGCCTGTCAATGAGCAGCAGGTAATCGGGAGGTTGAGTGAGTTGCTTGTATTTGAAAGTGGCCATACCCATTCGACCAATGGTAGCCCGTACTGACGCCTTTATGTCCAATGAGAATGCATCGCCGCGAATGCGCCTCCGCAAAGAATTGAGCAGGAGCGGGGCTGTATCGCCCGGAATGATGTCAAAAGGGGTTTCAAGCCGCGGGCTCCATGTATAGGGCGGCCCCGTCCTTTCCTGTACCACTGCGCTGAGGAAACGGCGTCGCCGTTCGCGCCATTGCAGCAAAGCCCAAATGGCTGTGGCCGCCGCAATTATCATGGACAGTTTGATGACCCATGCATATTTGCGGTAGGTCTGAATGAGAAACACTCTTCCCGAATGCGGCAGCAGGGCGTCAATCGCCCGGGGATTGGGAGGCGCTTTAATGGCCAGCGCAATGGCGGAAGACTCTTTTATCAAGGCCAGGTCTTCCAAACCAGGCTGGAGAACAATTACAAAATACGTGGTATCACGGCGGGTAGAAGCAAAAAATGCCTCTACAAAAATGGTGTCGCGAAAGTAGTCGAAGGTATCGAGTACGATGTAAGTAAAGCGTCCCTCTTGATCAACGAAGTAGGCGCCGAATGTGGAATCCGTCCCTGCGGTTGCCCCTGAACCAAGTTGTGCATACAGGAGCGAATCGCCCTGAAAAGTTCGCACATCCTGTACGAGGGTGTCGCCGGGGCGCAAGGCAAATTCCCGGTATTCCGGGTATACAGGCGGAGGCGGTACGGGGCGGAGCACCTGTTTGACGCCCACAGCCGAGACAATGGAGAGCAACTGGAAAACGAGCCAGGCAGTCCGCTTTTTCCTGGAATTCACCGTGCGCCGTACGAAATATCCGGCAGCCAGCACAGCGCCCAGCACCATAAGTAACGTGGGGTTGCGCCAGGATTGAAAAACTTCCACATCCAGCACGTATCCGGCAATAAACCCGAACACGGCGGTCATTGCCAGCAATAAATTGCGCCAAACTCTCATCTCGCGCGCATGCGGCTGTTTTTCAGGAGGAGCGCTTGCCGCCCGGGCGCGGGCCAGGCTATGGCGAAAAATAAGATAAAACTGCTCCTGCTCTTGCCTGTTGCGGGCAAAAAGGGGGCAAAGCAAGCTTTCCAGTTGTTCCGGCGGGGTATCTGCAGGCAGATGGCGCAACAATTCCTGTACCTGCAAATATTTACCGGTCCCCATGTCATATCCCTCTGCTTCCAAAGCAGCGGTCAGATCCGCGAGGAGATGGTAAAGCAAGTTTTGCGCCATAGATTCAAGTTGTTTTTTGGGCGACGTAAAGGTAATGCCGGAAAATCGCTTCTTCCTTCAAAATTTTTTTTTGCTTCAACACTAATCCACGGCGCTCCAGCATAGCTGTGTAGCCGGCATCGTCGTGTTGATGCGGATGCAGAATATCCCCGGGAAGTGCGCGGAACAGGGCTTTCAATACCGCGAACCGGTGCGCATCTACGGAAATCACTAAGGTTCCGCCGGGCGCCAGCGCTTTGTTCAAGACATCAAGGCACCGTTCTATATCGCGGACGTGGTTGATGGCATTAAAACAAAAAACCCAGGAATACAGACTTTCCGGCTGGAAATCTTCCAGCTTTTCCGCCCAAAAGCGAACATTCGGATAACTGCTTTTCCTGAATAACCCAAGTTTGGCCTCGTATCTGTCAATCAGGGGGTCCACGGCGTCAACTATTTGGTCCCGGAGCACCATGAACACCCCGGCAGGGCCGCAACCGGCATCCAGTACACAGGCTCCGGGGCCCGGGTCGCAGGCCGCCTCTGACAACACCCGGCGCCAGTATTGTGCCTTCCGGTTGAGATAGCCAGCTGTATGCCCGCCGCGAAGGTACATTTTCCACCATCTGAGTTCGGCTTCCTGAGCCAGCCGCCATCGCAAAGCCATAGCACGGTTTTTCCTTTGAATGCCAAAGTAAAGGATTATCCATATCTTTGGAGCCTGAATGCGCAATTTTCAACCATGCTTTTTGCCAAAGGATCGCGGGTACAACTGAAACACTCTTCGGATTGCGGAGTGGTGACTGATATTTTGGACAAAGACCTGCTCATGGTGCGCCTCGACGGCAATGAAATGGAAATACCTGTATTTACCGAGGATCTGGTACGGGCGATGGAAGCAAAAACCGGGGGAACCAAAGGGAAAATCATTGTTACAAATTCACCCGAAGGTCAGCAGGAAGAAAGAAACGCTCCGCCCGTAGAAAGTCAATATGCCATTTTAAAAAGTTTCGGAATTCAACTGGCATTCGATCCGCAGGCGCCCTCTGCATTTCGCTTGTACCTTCTCAACGACACCAACCAGGAATACGTATATCATTTCCTGTTCTTATCCGCCGGCGAGCCTAAATACGAATCCCATGGCAAATTGCCCGCCGTCAGCGCCGTTCCATTGGGTTCCATGCAGATGGACGATTTGAATGAACAACCGGAAGTACATGTGAAATGCTCCAAAATCACAACTGACGGACTGAGCCCTGAGCTGACAAAGGAACTGAAGATCAAAGCAAAGAAGTTTTTTTCAAAGACCATCACGGCGCCTATACTCAACAGACCCGTACACTTGTACCGCTTATTTGACAGGAACGAACAAGCTCCGCAACCTTCAGAAAAGGAAGACCTGAAGACCTACACGCTCAGGAAAGCAGGGCCTGCCGGGCGCACATCCGCCTTCAAGCGGAACCCTTCGCACGAAGTTGTGGAACTGGCCCATTTTGTACCCGAAATAGACCTTCACATTGAGAAACTCCTTAAGAATCCCAAAAAAATGACCAATGCGGAAATTACCCGCATTCAACTTTCTTACTTCGAGACCTTTATGGATAAGGCCCTTCGTGTAGGGGCAGAACGCGTATTCATCATCCACGGCGTCGGCAAAGGGAAGCTTCGCGACGCTATTGCCACCCGGCTGATGCAAATGGAATATGTAAAGACGTTTGAGAATAAATTCCATCCCCGGTACGGTTTCGGCGCTACGGAAGTGATCCTGCGCTGATGTTTTCTGCCGGATAGTGAGCAGCAAAACTTTGTTTCGACCGTATGTGCTGCGAAGATGATACCGGCTGAGGTTTTCTACCGGGCCGGAGTATTTTTATTTTTGCCCAAAAAATAAACCGCCCGGTATATTGCGTTGAATGGAGGTGCCTGCGCTGCGAAAGCAGGCCTTTATCCCGAGAACATAAACGAGTGAGAAAAGACACCATGAAAAAGTTCCAACTCTTCGCCTTGCTTTTTGCAGGCTGCGTCGCATTCCAACTCCAGGCCCAGAGCACCGAAATAGGCCTTATGGGCGGCGTCTCCCTTTACAGCGGCGACATGTCGCCTGCCGATCTTAACGGATACCTCAACGAATTACAGCCCGCCTTCGGCGCTTTCGGAAGATTTAACCTCAACAAATTCCTGAGTCTCCGGGCGGGTATTTCCCAGGCCAAAGTAAGCGGCAATGACGCTAACACGGAATACCCGGATCGCATGCGCAATTTTCGCTCCAATATCACCGAGCTGGCGCTGACAGCAGAATTCAGCCCCTTTCAGTTAGGCGGCGCCCGTGCCAAAGTGGTTACGGCGCCATACTTGTTCGGCGGCGCCGCGGTTTACCGGTTCAACCCTCAGACGCTATACGACAACAACTGGATCGATCTTCAGCCCCTCGGCACCGAAGGACAGGGGCTTGCCGGATATGAGGCCCCTTACTCCCTCACACAGATAGCCGTTCCTTTCGGCCTCGGCCTGAAATTCACCTTCAACCAGGCATGGTCTCTCGGCATGGAATTCGGCGCCAGAAAATTATTCAACGACTATTTAGACGATATTACCAGCATGGAGGTGAATTACTTAGACGTACTGACCGGAAACGGTTCTCTTGCCGCAACGCTGAGCAACCCGACCATAAAAGAACCTCAGGATGTGACTTACGTCCGGGGCGGCCCTTTCAATGACTGGTACGGAATTGGCGGAATTACCCTCTCCTTCCGGCTCCAGGGCGCGAAAAACCGGCCAGGAAGAGGATTGGGTTGCCCGAACTTCTGACTTGCTTCATCCCACAAAACCGTAGAATTTGATTGGAGCGATCAAACCAAAATGCCGCGCCCGGCGTTGTGGTGAATACAATATTGATCTGCAACATCCATCGACATGAGCCATACTTCAGATACTGCTGTCACTCCTGTTACACTTACAGAAGGCGCTGTGCGCGAGCTGATTCGCATACGCGATGAGCAACACATTCCGGAGGGCTACGGCCTTCGCGTCGGTGTTAAAGGAGGCGGCTGCTCAGGATTCTCCTACATACTCGGTTTTGACGAAGCCAAAGAAGGCGACCAAACCTTCATGGTTGAAGGCATTAAAGTATTCATGCAAAAAGCGCACGCCATTTACCTGCTCGGTATGGAAATCGACTGGGTGGAAGGACTCAACAACCGGGGCTTCTCCTTCAACAATCCCAACGCCAAGGATACCTGCGGATGCGGAACGTCTTTTTCCGCTTGAGAAGTATAAAAAAACGGCCCGACCTGCGGCTGCTTTTATCCGAAGCGTCCAGTAGAAGCTAAGGCAATCCCGCCTGTCTCCATTCTCCAACCGGCGGCCTTTTAATTTTTGATGCGCTTCGTGCTGCGAATCAGAGCATTCTTTTTTTCTTTGCAGCATAATCACCTTAAAAAGTTCTTCCTATGAAAAAAGTGTTACTCTTTATTGTCGTACTTCTCTTGGCCGGCATGCAGCTCGCTGCGCAACCTGTGCCGGTCTGGACAGAAGATTTTAACGGCGGCTCCACAGGCTGGACCGTGCGAAGTACTCTTTGCGGCAACATTACCGGCCCGGCTATCGGCCGCTGGACTTTGACCTCCGCCACGCTCAACGGCACGGCTATTCCCGATCTCCAGGGTGAATTTGCCGTAAACACTTCGGTTGATTACTCTGTACGCTTTTCCGACGGCGCCAACCAGGCTGAAGCGCAAGCCCGGTACACACTTGCCGGGGGAGTATTGACATCGAACCTCAACGGTGTGAATATTCCTTTGGATTCCACCATTTACAACTATAATCCGGCAAACCGCCAAACGCTCTATTTCACCAGCATGGACATGGAGCAGGATGCCTATAACCAATGGGGCGCCACCTTCCTGGGATTGAATTCGCCCACATTCACCGTTGCCGGCGACACACTCACCATTGCCAGCGCCGACAACGCGGTGCAACTTCAATTTAACAAAGCAAGCACTTGCGGCGCGCTCTGGTCGTGGTCGCCCAACGGCAGCGTGCGCTCAGGTTTCTTTTTCCCGGCAGGTTTCGGCGAATTGAACATCACTTCTCCCACTGCAGCAAATGGCGTTATGGTGCTGAATGCAGACTTCCTCACCACCCGGGGATTACAGGCCAACGTACCCACTGGTCCGCCCCCGTATCCCCAGCATACCAGCGAACTGATCTCACCGGTCATCGACTTGTCGGGCGTCACGGCGAATGTATCGCTCAGTTTTTACGAACTCGTGCGTTTTCTCAACCCCTCGGCCGATGCACCTCCGGGAAACCTCCGCACTTCAGTTTCATACAGCACCGATGGCGGCGTCACATGGAACGCTCCCCAGAACGTCAACATCGGAGTGGAGCCTAACGCGAATCCTCTCCAGATACAGCGCATAGTCAATCTCCCCGACGTCCAGGGATCGGCCAACTTCCGCGTTAAATTTATTTGGTCGGCAGACTTTTACTACTGGGCCATTGACGATGTCTCCATTATCGAACAACCCCGCTACGACATGCGGGTCAACCCTTTCTACGCTTTTTCGCCCAATGCGGCAATGCCGATCAGCCAATTGGAACCTTTCGGCTTTATCGCCGACATTGAAAACGTAGGTTCTCAAACAGTGACGGCCTCCACGCTTACCGTTACCATTCAGAACTCGAGTAACGAGGTTATTTATGCGGATTCTATTCACTACGGTTCCATTGCTCCGGACTCCCTGGCGGAAAATGTTTTTTTCCCGGATGAATACGCGCCCCCTGCTACCGCCGGCACCTACACAGGAAGATATACGCTGACCATTGACGACGTGCCTGATGAAATACCCCTCAACAACTCCCAGGAGTTCTCCTTTGTAATGACCGATTCCATTTTCTCGAAAGAACTCGGAATAGGGTTGTTGAACTATACCATACCTACCAACAACAGCTACTCTTGGGGTAATATCTACTACATACCCAACGGAGAGGGCTTTGCAGCCAACTCGGTCACCTTCAGCGTAGGAAACGCAGCGGCGCTCACAGGCCGCAACGTAACGGTTTTGCTTTACCAATGGGACGGCGATACAAACGGCGACGACAGGATCAACCCCGCCGAGTACGCGGATGCGCCCATCGCTTTCAACTCCTATGAATTTACGGGTATGGAGGGTACCAACCTGATCAATATACCCGTGGATATCGACGGCAATCAGGTTCCGTTGGAAAGCGATAAGCACTATTTCATAGCCTTGCAATACGCTACGGAAGACAACGTGACCATGCAAACGCGCGGCACCAACCGCTTGAATTATGTAGCCACATTCTTCTATGCCGACTCCCTGATGAAGCCGCGATACGGCAGCGCCCTGTCACCGGGGAACACCCCCAACTACGATCTGGTCTTCACTGTAATGCCGGTAGTTCGCTTAAATATCGGCCCGGTCGTTTCTGTGAATGAAACACCGCTACCGGAGGCTGCATTTGAGGTATTCCCCAATCCGGCTTCGGATATGGTCAACCTCAAACTTGCGCTGGATAGCCCGCAGGATATTCAAATTGCCTTGTACGACCAAAACGGCCGGGTGCTTACCCTGCGTCGTTTCGACCAGGTAAACAGGGAAATCATCAATATGCCGGTACACAACCTACCTTCCGGCACCTACTACCTGAAAGTGAACACACCAAGCGGCGCCGCTGTGCGCCCGGTTATCGTGAAACATTGATGTAGTAGCGTTTGGCGCCTGTAAAAAAAGCCATCCCTGAGCAAATCAGGGATGGCTTTTTCTTTGGCTACCAGAAGATCAATCCCACTTCACATCTCTTCCCGGAGTGTATGGAGCGCCTGCTTTTTCCAATTTTTCCTCCAACAGGCGCAGGTCATTACTGCGCACATCCCGGATTTGCGCCAGAAGCGGTCTGAACGCTTCGCCGGCAATGCGCAGGGCATCCCGGTGCGACTGGGTTGGCGCCGATGTGCTCGACCACATCTCGCCGGTAAGCCAACCTACGCGGGAAGCCACCGGCATAGGCTCATCCTTGTCTAAAGCGCCGGCGACATTATCGCCGAACATAGCCTTCCGAATCCCGTAAAGCTTGGCTTCAACAGCCGTGAGATCATCAACCAATTCTTTCTTGGGAGTAACAGTAGAAAATATAGCCTTGCGCATATGTTGTACCCGGGTGTTGATCTCGTTCATCATGCCTGAAGCCCCTGATACGGCACGCTGCAAATCCTGGGCTTCGCGTTGAAATGCGACCAGGGCGGCGCGATCGGCTGCCGGCAGGGTGACGCCGCCGAGGCTGTTGAGCCGGAAAGGCTGTGGGCCAACCAATTCGCGCAGTTGTCCTTTGGCGCTCTGCGACAGGGAAACCGAGTATTCGCCGGGCATTGCCAAAACGCCCTCGTCGAGATTGGCAAAGGGGTTTTCAAATGCCGGCGGGGTGAGGCGCACCGGGTTGATGCTGGGAAAGCGACCATCCCAGGTAATGCGGTTCACACCCTGCCGAACGGCAGTTTTGAGTTCGCGGACGATCTTGCCCTGAGGGTCCCGAATGGTGAACAGCAGGTAAGGTTCTTCCTCCCTGTTTTCGGCTTCCAGTTCCTCGTAGGTAGGATAGCGGATCGGCTCACCTTTTTTGATCTTTTCTTTTTCCTCCTCCTGTCGCTTTTGCTTGAGCGTTTTCACTTCATCTTTTATGAAATATGAAAAGGTAGCCCCAACCGGAGGATTGGGCGCGGCGTAATAGGAATGCCCTTGAAAGGATTTCCCCCTCAGCCCGAGCGGATAGCTTTCGTGGAATACGAGGCCGTCCTTGACAGGATAAATTTTGGCTTCGGCAGCCAATTGGTCTTTTTTGACCTGCCTCAAGGGCGAGTAATCGTCGAGAACGAAAAAGCCCCTGCCGAAGGTGCCGAGCACGAGGTCGTTTTCCCGCTTTTGAATGGCGATATCCCGAACCGCAATAGTGGGCAAGCCTGCTTTGAGCGCTTTCCAATACATGCCGCCGTCGGGGCTGAAGAAGCAGCCGAACTCCGTACCGACAAAAAGCAGGTCTTTATCCACATGATCCTCGGCAATGGAGTAAGTGGAACCGCGCTCGGGCAGGTTATTGGCAATGGCCTTCCAGGTGCGGCCGCGGTCGTTGCTTCTATACAAATAAGGCTTGAAATCCCCGTACTTGTGATGGTTGAACGCTGCATACACCACATTGATATCGTGTTGCGAAGCAAGCAGGGAATTTACATAGGTGCGCTCGGGTACGCCCGGTATGGCATTGCAGTCGATCTTTGTCCAGGTTCTCCCTCCGTCTTCCGTGATCTGAATGAGGCCGTCGTCGGTGCCGGCATACAGCAGGTCGGCGCTCAGAGGGCTCTCGTGGAAAGCCACGATATTGCCATAGGGGGAAGTGCTGGCATTTTTGGCAACGGCGTCGATACTTTGTATGCGCCCCATAACGGGAAGCGTGTTGCGGTCAATCTGGCGGGAGAGATCAGGGCTTATGGTCAACCAGGTATTGCCGTAGTCATCGCTGCGGAAAAGCTTGTTGGCAGCAAAGTAGAGCCGTTTGTCCACATGAGCGGAAGTCATGAGCGGGGCATCCCAGTTCCAGCGATACTGTGGTTCGTCCCGGCCCGGTTTAGGCTGAATGCCGGTGATCTCGCCGCTTGCCCGGTCATAGCGAACCAATACGCCGTATTGAGCCTGGGCATAAACGATATTGGGATTTTTAGGGTCGATGGCCGACTCGAACCCATCGCCGCCATTGGTCACGAACCAGTCGGAATTGACGATTCCGTGCGCGCCGCGGGTGCGGGATGGGCCGCCGAGGCTGAAGTTGTCCTGGGTGCCGCCGTAGATGTTATAGAACGGCTCGGAATTGTCCACCTCCACTTTGTAAAACTGGGTAACGGGCAAATTGGCTTTAAAAGCCCAGGTCCTGGCTCCGTCAAAAGTTTCATAAATGCCGCCATCGGAGCCTACTAAGTAATAGTTTGAATCTTTGGGGTCGATCCATATGGAGTGATTATCCACGTGTTTAAAATCCTCCCCGAGCATTCTGAAGGTTTTCCCTCCGTCGTTACTCACTTGCAGCCATACGTCCATTGAGAACACCACGTCGGGATTGGAGGGGTGCACTACGATCTCGCAGTAATAATTGCCGGAGGTCGCATGGCCGGAGCGCCGTTCCCAACTTGCTCCCCGGTTGGTGCTCCGGAAAAAGCCGCCTTTGTCTTGTGCTGCCTCCACAATGGCGTAGATCACCTCAGGGTCGGAAGGCGCCATGGCCAGGCCTATGCGTCCTATATCGACTGTGGGAAGGCCGTTGTTGATCTTGTCCCAGTTTTGTCCGCCGTCTTTCGTCTTGTACATACCGCTGCCCGGTCCGCCGCTCACGTAAGTAAACACGTGGCGCCGGCGTTGGAATGCGGCAGCGTAAAGTACATCCGGGTTTCGCGGGTCAATGAGGATGTCGTTAACGCCGGTGTGCTCGTCAATGGTAAGTACGGCATTCCAGGTCTTCCCTCCGTCAGTGGTTTTATACACGCCCCGGTCCCCTCCTTCTTTCCAGAGCGGGCCTATGGCAGCTACGTACACCACATCAGAATTGGCTGGATGGACGATGATCTTACCAATGTGCTCTGAGTTTTTCAAGCCCATGTTCTTCCATGTGCTGCCGCCGTCTTCCGATTTGTAGATGCCATCGCCATAAGCCACGGAGCGCTGGTTGTTGTTCTCGCCGGAACCCACCCAGATCACATTGGGATTATTGGGATCAATGGTTACGCATCCAATGGAGTAAGACCCCTGCGCATCGAAAACGGGTTCATAAGTGGTACCTGCATTTACCGTTTTCCACACGCCCCCGGAAGAAGAGGCGACGTAATAGACGCTTCTGTTTTGCGGGTGAACAGCGATGTCGGAGATGCGGCCGGAAGTAACGGCAGGGCCTACGTTGCGGAACTTGAGACCTGCGATGGACAGTTTGTCCAAAAAGTGTTCCTGCTTGACCTCCTTGGGGGGAGCAGCAACGCCCTTTTTCTGGCCGAATACCCCTGCAGAGCAGAGCATAAGGATCGCCAGAACAAGTAAAGTGTGTTTTGGTTTCATTTGCTGTGACTTGTAATTGATGAAGAGGTAAAGTTAAGGTACAGGCCGTTGACAAAGCAATTTTCTTTCTATTTTGCGCCTGCAAAATCAAGGGAATGAGAAGATTTTTTGTCGTTTGCCTGTTTGGATCGCTCTTAGCGGGCTTTGGTGAGGGAATAAACGCACAGGTCCCCGCCGAGCCCAAAGACCCAATTGTCAATCTCGGCATTCAGGCGGGGTTGATCTTCCCCAGCCGGTTTTTCAGGGTGCGCTCCAATGAGCAGGTGTTCGAGGATGTAGTGTACGGCATACAGCCCGAGATAGGCGCACAGTTCGGGGCGCTGGCAACTTTCCGTTTGAGCAGCAAATTTCAGCTCCACGGAGGGCTGACCCTTTTGGTGCGCAACTACGACTGTTCTGCCACTCAAAACGGCGAGCGCCTCGCCTTGAAGCTGAACACCACAATTTACGAGCTTCCCCTGCAAATCGCTTATTATCAACGCCTCAACGATCAGTTGTTGCTCAGTTTCGGCACGGGAATTAACATGCAGTCGCTTCCAAGCAATTTACGCGTGCGGGACGGGCGATTGGATGTATTTGCCCTGAAGCGATTTTTCTCGGTACCTTCCAGTCTCACTACCGCCGGGCTGGAATTTCGGAAAAAAGGCAGCGGCGGTTTCTTCCTGGGAATTTCGTATTGCATTACGCCTTTTCCGCTTTACGATACCGTTTTCATGGCTACCTTCGATGGCCAGGACAAGTTCTACAGCCTGCCTCATATAGGCGATTACTTCTGCATCGTGGGGCGATATTACCTCGATTAGTCATGCCCCGGATCATATTATGAAAAGAAACGAATGAAACTTATGCTTACCGCTATTTCACCTGTCGATGGCCGCTATGCGGACAAAACTGCCGAACTGGCCGAATACTTTTCTGAATATGCCCTCATCCGGCTGAGGCTGATGGTGGAAGTTTTGTATTTCAAATCGCTCTGTGCAATTCCCCTGCCCCAACTGGCCGGCGTCCAAAGGGAGCAGCTCGATGCGCTGGAGCAACTGGCCCGCGATTTCGATCTTGAATCGGCGGCGCGCGTAAAGGCCATTGAAAAGGTAACCAACCACGACGTGAAAGCGGTGGAGTATTACCTGAAAGAAGCCTTCGACAAGCTCGGCATGTCGGCATGGAAAGAGTTTGTCCATTTTGGACTTACTTCACAAGACATTAACAACACGGCCATTCCTCTTTCTATCCGTTCCGCCCTGGAACACACCTGGCTTCCCGGGATACGGTCCATCGTTGAGCGGCTCAACGAACTCGCTGCAGATTGGCGCGATGTGCCCATGCTGGCCCGCACACACGGCCAACCGGCCTCCCCCACCCTGCTGGGCAAAGAAATCCGGGTTTTCGTCGCGCGCATAGAGGAGCAACTTCTCCAGCTCACCGCTATTCCTGTAAGTGCAAAATTCGGGGGCGCTACGGGAAACCTCAATGCCCACTACGCCGCGTATCCGCATATCGACTGGGAGGATTTTGCCCGGAAATTCGTGGAAGAGAATCTGCACATGAAACGATCGCATCCCACTACGCAGATTGAGCACTACGACAACATGGCGGCCCTGTTTCACGCCATGAGCCGCGTGCATACCATCCTCATTGATCTTTGCCGGGATATGTGGACGTATATTTCCATGGAATACTTCCGCCAACGCAGCATTGAAGGCGAAGTCGGGTCCTCAGCCATGCCGCACAAGGTCAATCCCATAGATTTTGAAAACGCGGAAGGCAACCTCGGCATGGCCAACGCCATCCTCGGCCATTTGGCGGAAAAATTGCCCATATCCCGTTTGCAGCGCGACCTCACCGACAGCACAGTATTGCGCAATGCGGGCGTTCCTTTCGGCCATGCGCTCATCGCTTTCAAGTCTCTGCTTAAAGGCCTGAGCAAAATCCAACTCAATGAAGCGCGGTTGAATGAAGACCTTGAACACAACTGGATGGTCGTTGCCGAAGCCATACAAACCATACTCCGCCGCGAAGGCTACCCCGAGCCTTACGAAGCGCTCAAAGCGCTCACGAGAGGCAAAGCATCTGTTTCCCAAGAGGATATTCACCGGTTTATCGACAGCCTCGACGTGACGCCGGTTGTAAAAGAAGAACTGAAGCGGATAAGGCCGCAGAATTATACGGGGCGCGGGTGAAATGTGTGACAGAACGGAGTTTCGCTATGCTTTGCCGGCCCTCGGCCCCAACTCCACCACTTCGAGGTCGAATATCCGGCCCGCTGCCAGCGAAAAACGCACGAGCGTTTTGACTTTGTGAAATCCCTCGTTGCCGCAGGCGCCGGGATTGATGTGCAACAGGCCCAGCTTTTTATCCGGAATGACTTTGAGAATATGCGAATGCCCGCAAATAAACAACTTAGGCGGGTCGTCCTGTAATATCGCCCTGACTCTCGGATGGTACTTGCCGGGGTATCCGCCAATGTGCGTGATGAGCGTATCCACTTCCTCGCATGCAAACCGGAGGTCTTCCGGGAATCGCGCGCGCAGTTCCCGCCCGTCAATATTGCCGAACACGGCGCGCAGGGGCCGGAATGCCTCCAGCTGGTCTGCTGCGGCAACGCTGCCGATGTCGCCTGCATGCCATATCTCGTCGCAGGAATCCAAATGCGCCCAGATCCGGTCATCCAGGAAGGAATGGGTATCCGAAAGCAAACCGATGCGTTTCATTCCGGCAAAAGTATGATTTTTCCAAACTGGAGGCCGTCAGCCATGCGCTGGAAAGCAGCCGCACCGTCGCGAAGAGAGAAAACACTGTCTATAACCGGACGGATTTGATGCCGGTTTATGAAATCCAGCATGCCGGCAAATTCCTGATCGCTACCCATCGAAGTGCCGAGGATGGATATTTGTTTCCAAAAAATCGCTTGCGGGCTGAAGTTCGGTACTGCTCCCTGGCCTCCCCCATATACTACCACCCTGGCCCCGGGATTACAAACTTTCAGCAATTGGCCCAGCCCTTCCCCGCCCGCCCCGTCGATGACGAGGTCAAAACCGCCAGCCTCTTTTTGCAAGGTTTTTACCCAGTCGGGTTGCCGGTAATTTGCTCCGGCCAAAGCCCCGAGATTGCGGGCTTTTTCTATTTTCTCATCCGAACCTGAGCTGACGAATACCCTGGCGCCGGCAGCCATGGCGAACTGCATGGCCAACAAGGCAACGCCCCCGCCAATGCCGGTAACGAGCACGGTCTGCCCCGCAGCTACTACTCCCTTGGTAAAAACGGCCCGGTATGCCGTCAGGCCGGTCAGAGGAAAGGCAGCGGCTTCCTCCGGCGACAAGTGCGGGGGTTTGTCATAAATCTGCTCTGCCGGAATGGTCAAATACCCTGCAAAGGTACCGTTTCGGGGCATTCCGAGGATTTGGTAACCATTGGCCTGGATTGCCGGGTTTGATCCCCAACCCATGCTTGGATTGATTACCACCTCTTTGTCGCCGTGAAGCCCCATGCATTCCGAGCCGAGCACGGCAGGTAAAACAATACCCGGGTAAAGGCCCTTGGTGATCCACACATCCCGGTGGTTGAGGGCGGCCGCTTTTATGCGGATGAGGCACTCCCCCACCCCGGGCTCAGGCGCCGCCATATCTGGCACAAACTTCAAAATCTTTTCCTGGGTAAAAACAAGCGCTTGCATCACTTCCCCTTTTCCGGCGAAATTAGAGCTTCGGATGGCGGCATCCAAGGGGATGGGAGCTTCTTTTTGTTATTTAGATAAAAAATAAGAAGAAATTTTTGTCTGAGTAAAATTTTATATCAAAAAAAGCAGGTTGTCACCATCCTGCTTCCAATCTGCTCAGACCCCGTCTGTATGGCGACGAAGACTATTCCGGCAGCAGAACATATCCGTTCAGCGCAGCTTTGTCGAAATCTTCATAACGCAACAAGGCATAGCCGTTTTGCCCCCATTCGTGTCCCCGGCAGGCCTGCACCTCAAATGCGCCCATGTCCTCATCAAAGCCCACCACCAGCAAGGTATGCACGGATGTGGGTGCGCCGGGCTGTACAAATCGCGACCCGGATGCATGCAGGAACTCGTCGTCAGCCCTGATCTCCACCAATACCGGATTGCCGCGGAGCAATGCTTTTTTTGCTTCTACAATGCGATGCCGCGGGGGAGAAAGCTCCCTGAAAATGTGCAGGAAATTGGAAATGCGATAGGCAGGTACCGAAAAAGCAGCCTCAGAGATAGCGTCCGCATCATAGGGTACCACAGCGGCGCTCACGGTGCCACGCTCGATGAGAAATACCAGGGCATCCCGCAATTGCAAGGCGCCGGCTTTGCGCAGATGCGCAGACATAAAATCCGGGCTGAGGTTGACCTTGAAATTCCTGTCCCTGTTGACGTAATACTCCAAGCAAGCCGATACCATGTAGGCGGTTTCATCACCGCGCTCCCCCACCCTGCGCACCGGCATTAAAAAGGGCTTTACGCTCTGTTGTTGCAACATATCCCTGGCACTTCCGCCAAAGCCGGGCATTACCGGCATCAATGCATCAATCATCGCTGCATCCTGTACCCCGTAGGGCGAACGGGAAGACAACTCCTGTACCTGCCCGGAAAGCGCAAAACCCAGGAATGAAAAGGAAAGAGAGATGATCATTTTTTTCATGGCGAATCCTTTTATTTTCAAGGGAGAACGATGCGCCGGAGCGCTTTCGTCTTTGAACCGCCCTGCGAACAAGAAAAAAGCCGCTCCCATTGTGGAAGCGGCTTCTTTCATGCCGGAAAGGGGGTTGTAATTTATTGTTTTACAAACCTAACAATTTCCAGCATCTCACCGGAGCGAACCGTCAACAGGTACATACCTGCATTGAGAGCCGACAAGTCAAGTGAAATGCGATTACCCCGGCCGTCTATCCTGCGATAGATCAAGGGACGGCCCTGCATGTCATTGACTTGCAAGTGCATCTGCTCCTCTGTGTTCCAATCCGGAATAGTTACCTCGAGCGTGGATCCTGCCGGATTCGGCCAAATGGCTAATTTTTCAGTTTCCCCGGGAGCGCCGTCAATAGCATTTGCCGGTGCATCTAACCCAACCGGCATTTCAAGAGATGCCGCCCCTTCAGAAATGGCGTCCATCTGCGTAGCGCCTGCGAGGGTTGGAAACAAGCCGTTTATGCTCACATTTCTAAAGGAAGAAGTGACTGCGTTACCGTCCACGTTGCTGTGCGTTGCCAAGCCAACAAACAAGCAGGCGTCCAGGCTCACAGCGCTTTGGAAGATCATTTGCCAGTTGCTGCCGTTGGTGGAAAGGAAGCCTCTGAACACATTGCCGGTGCGGGTGAGTTTCATCCATGTGCGGTTCAGGTGCGGCTTTTGATCTATCAGCGGCGCCGCGCCGGTTGTGCTGCGAATAGACCAGGCTACATTATTGTTGGCGCGCATGAACATCCACACGTATTTTGAATTGGAAGCTACGGATTCCCGCATCATCAGGCCGGCAAAGCCGAAGGGCGTTACCCCGTTGTACTGCGCAATGATCTCCCCGTCGCCGCAAAGCTGTTGGAAGCTGAAGGTAAGGTCGTCCTGGCCCGCTGCCGGGTTAAAGCAGTTGGAAGTTTGCGTGAAGGTATTGCCGCTGAAGCTCGTAGAACCGGCCGGGCAACCTACGGTAACGGCATTCCAGCCTATCGGCAGGGTTGACACACAAGCCGTGCGGTGATAGCCGAGGCCCCAGGAAGTGTTCTGGGCGAAGGCGTCCCACTCGGCGGCGGCGCTAAAGGAATCAAAGGGATTGTTATCGCCGTTTTGCACATCGAACTTGCGCCGCAGGGTCACATTGAGGCCGAAGTCTGCCGTATTGCCCAATTGGCCGATGGCATCCCAAATCGTATTTTGGTCTTCAAGTACCACCACATCGTTCCCGTTGAAATTCAGATCCGGGGAAAGCTGATCGGCCAATGCGATGAACTCAGGTGCAGCCGCAGTGTTGCAGATCACATACACATCGCCGCTCTTCACTATCCCCATCAGGGAAATGGTGTTTTCAAAAGTCCCTCCGTTGAAGGAAAGGAACAAGCCGTAATCAGCCAGGTTGATATCGGAACCGGTGGAATTGTAAAT
The DNA here is from genome assembly GCA_964577215.1 of uncultured Saprospiraceae bacterium. Classification (GTDB taxonomy): domain Bacteria; phylum Bacteroidota; class Bacteroidia; order Chitinophagales; family Saprospiraceae; genus UBA2329. The sequence goes on along the minus strand of CAZNYK010000017.1, from coordinate 25,539 downwards.
CTCGATACACTTGTTGAAGCCCGAACCCTCTACATACTCGGAAATAAACAGCCCGGAACAAGGCGCTATCGACGAACAAGGACCGGGAGATGAAACGGTAAACGAAGTGGAGCAAGCCGGATCGTCGATATCGGCTACAAGCACCTGGAAATTACCCCAGAAAACCGAACCGGGTGCAAAATTACCGCAATGCTGGGTGTTGTAAGCAAAATTGCCGTCGCCGTTTAAGGTGAAACCGCTCCCCAGGTTCTGGCCGGTCACGATGAAGCAAATAGACACTGCATCGTCATTAGGGTCGCTCGTGCCGTTGTCATTACAAGTAGTTGAAACAAGTTGGATATTGGTAATGGCACAGGCGGCCGGAGCTGCGCATACGCTGGAATGCGAACCCAAGCCGTCGGAAGTGTTATTTGGAAAACCTTCCCATTGAAGGCTGGGGTCAAAAGCGTCATTTCCGTTGGCGTCGCCCGAAGAAATGCCTGCCTTCCGGCGAAGCGTTCTGTCCAAAGTAGAAAGTCCGCCTCCTGTCCAGCCTGTGCCTGGATCAACCCCGATCTGGCCGATTACGTCCAGCAGGGTATTACCCGCTCCTTTGACCAAAGCCACGGCGTCGTCGCCGTTATACCATCCGGACCCGTTGGTTTGATCGGCCGCCGCCAGAAATTCGGCAGCAGCGCCGGAGTTGCAAACCACATACACACCGTACGCGGGAATTGTGTCCGTGAGGTTGATGGTAAGACCTGCAGTGGCCGAGCCGTTGAAGAACATCTGGATTTTGTAACCGCCCCCGCCAAGGAAAATGGAAAAGCCGGTGGGATTGTAGATTTCCAGGCACTTGTTGTTTGAAGACCCCTCGATGTACTCCGAGAAGAACAGTTCATTACAACCCTGGACTTGTGCAAGCGATTGGAAAGCAAACCCAAAGGTTATGCCCATAGCTATTGCAATAGAAAACATGTAGGATTTCTGTTTCATAATGAAGTTATTATGGTTGGCAAAATAAATTACACTGCTGAACGGCAGGCATCCGGCACTCTCAGAAAGCTCTTGAAACGGTCGTAAGAAGGTGCAACATCAAAAATGTTACGAAGGGGGGATTTAAATAATGGGTCAAAAATAAGAAGAGCAGGCAAAAACCCGAACTTTTTAGCGGAAAAAATCGAAAAAACCTCGATAATTAATCTTCAATTAACTCAGGCCTGTTTGAGAAGCTGTCATCATGCGCGGCTTGCCTTGCATATCATGCCTTATCCCGGGATGTGCCAGGCCGGCATCCTCCAGGAGTTGAGCAGTCTCGCCGGCGTTGAATTCGTTCAGTTCCCAATACAAGCGGCCGCCGGGAAGAAGTGCCCCGGAGGCAAACCGGGCGATCACCCGGTAAAAGAGCAGCGGCGTTTCATCCGGCACAAATAGCGCCAATGCTGGTTCGTATTGCAACACTTGGGGCGGCATCAGGCGCTTTTCCTCCAGGGGAATATAGGGAGGATTGCTCACGATCACATCAAACTTGCCCAGAGCCGGCCATTGGTCTTCATTGAGAATATCCTGCTGCACATATTGCAGTTCACATTGGTGGAGCGTCGCGTTTTCCTCCGTCAATGCCAAAGCTCCGGCGCTGATGTCCAATGCCCATACCTCCCAGTCCGGGCGATTTTTCTTCAGAGTTACTGCAATACAGCCGCTTCCTGCGCCAATATCCAATACGCGTAATGCAGTGCGGGCTTGGTGGTCTTCCAGAATCCAATGTACGAGTTCCTCCGTTTCAGGCCGGGGTATGAGCGCTCGCGCATCGGTGCGGAATACCAAGCCGTAGAAGTGCGTATTACCCACTACGTATTGCAGTGGCTCGCCGGCCAGCAGGCGCTGTGTCCAGACATCTAATTTCCCGGTTTGTTCTTCGGAAAGTAGCGCATGGGAAGATACCATGCGCGCGTGAAAAATTTCTTCCACGACTATGCGGGCCATGCGGCGCGCCTCAGCCTCCTCATAGCGCGCCAGGAGTTGGTCTGCAAGAGCCGATCGGGCCTGGGCCGCCGTCATGATCAGGAGAGCCTGTCTCGATAATCCTCATACCGGAACCGGCGCACCAAATCCAGGTCGCCGTTCTCCCGGAGAATACAGATGTCGGGATGCCGCACACCGTTGAACATGGTAGTCTTTACCATAGTGTAGTGGATCATATCTTCAAAAATGAGCTGATCGCCGGGCTGCAGTTCGCGCTCGAAGCTGTATTCGAGCATGTAATCGCCTGAAAGGCAACTCACGCCGCCCATCCTGTACGCCGGCTTCCCCGGCGCCATATCGGAAGCCCCGCGAATGCGCGGGCGGTAAGGCATTTCAAGCGTATCGGGCATGTGGGCAGTGAAAGACACATCGAGAATAGCGGTTCGGATCCCCCTGCTTTCAATAATGTCCAATACATGGGCCACCAGCACGCCGGTATCCCAGGCGATGGCGCTGCCCGGCTCCAGGATCACTTCGAGGTGTGGGTGGCGCCGGCGAAAATCCCTGAGCAGCGATATGAGATGCGCCGTATCGTAGCCTTTCCTCGTCATGAGGTGCCCTCCTCCGAAATTCACCCACTTGAGCTGTGAAAAGAAGCGCCCGAAACGCTGTTCGAAAGCCGCAAGCACCTTTTCGAGGTCAAAGCTGCTGGATTCACATAGCGAATGAAAATGAAGCCCTTCCACGCCTTCAGGCAAACCCTCCTTAAAAGCATCAGACACCTCTCCCAGGCGCGAACCCGGCGCACAGGGATTGTACATGGCTACCTCCACCTCCGAAAATTCCGGATTGACCCGTATGCCGGCGGATATTTTCAGCGGATGGTCGTGAAGCCGGTGCGCATAGCGCCGGTACTGCGCAATAGAGTTGAAGGTAATGTGGCTGCTGTATTGCATGATCTCATCAAACTCATCCGGCAAGTAGGCCACGGCATAAGTATGCGCCTTGCAACCCATTTCTTCGTAGATCAGGCGGGCCTCATTGAGGCTGCTCGCCGTGGCGCCGCTGAGGTATCGATTTACAAATGGAAACACGCTCCACATAGCGAATCCTTTGAGTGCCAGAATGATAGATACGCCCGCTTCGGCTTGTACCCTGCCGATCAATTCGAGATTCTCGCGCAACTTGCGTTCCTCCAGCACGAATGCAGGAGCGTTCACCCGGGAAAAATCTGTATTCAATTGAGTCTTTTTTGCAGTTTCAGAGAAGGATCACAACAAGGTGTCGACATTTACATGGTTCCTGAACAACTCTACCGCCCGTTCCACCTTCCAAAGGGTCCGGGTATTGATCTTAACCTCTATCTTACTGATTTTCAATGCAGAACCGTAAGTATCCAAAGTGGTGGCAATAACGGGTATCCGGTGTTGATCCACGTAATCCTTACAAGAGAAACCATCTATGAAATCCGGGACGAAATCGCCTTCACCGTGGATGATGATCCCAGCCAGGGGGCATTCCTCAATTCCCTGTTGCCGGGCGATCTCGTCGAGTATCTCCACGGTATGATCCAAACGGCGAAAATTCACAATGACCAGCAGGTTATTGAGCGCGTTCAACTCGCGCCGCTCCACCAAAGCGCCGGAAATAATGTGTTCGATGCGGTTATCCAACCGTTCCGGGTGAAAAATGACCTTTCCTTTTATGGCGTGCAGTATGGTCTCCATGATGGGAAAAGTCAGTGTCTTGTCAAAAGGAAGAATGCCGAGCAGGGGAATTTGGTAGCGATCGAGTTTTTTGCCGACGTAATGGCGCACCTGTTCCATTTTTTCGGGAATCACTTTATTTACAATGACGCCGAGGATGGGGAGGTTTTGCTCCCTGAACAGGGCCAGGTTGACATTGAGTTCGTCGATCGTACTGCCGATGCCGCCTTCTACCACCATCACTACGCCGGCGCCGGTGAGCGCCGCCACGTCGGCATTGCTCAGGTCGATAACGCTGCCCACCCCGGGGTGCCCTGTTCCTTCCATGACCACTACATCATGTACGGAATCGAGCGAATTGACGGCATGGAGAATGCGCTGTGCGAAGTGGTAATCCCCGGGATTATCTAAATAATCTTTGGTAAGGCCGCTGCCCACAATTACGGGACTATGCAGCGCCGGATCAAGGATGAACCCCATGATCGTGGAAAAGAGCAAGGCGTCTTTATCCACTTTCAGATCACCGAGGTCGACAAACTCCTGGCCTACGGGTTTGCAATACCCAACGTTCAACCCGCGGCTTTTGAGCGCGGCCGTCAAGCCGAGCGTGCACGTGGTTTTACCTACGTGTTGGCTGGTGGCGGCAACATAAATGCGTTTCATCATAGCGTCTCCTTTCTCCTTTTCTCCGGACGGGCTAAAATTAGCAATTTTGCAGCTACCACGCCGGGTGTGCGGTGTTTTTTCGCCACAAAGACAAAAAGAAGCCGGGGATAAAACAAAATGAAAAACGAACTTTGCCGCGAAAATGCCAAACCATGAGGATACACAGAGAAGGTTATTGGACTTTAAGCGCTGCATTGTTGTTGTGTATAGCAGTTTCCGTGGCTGCGCGCCTTTGGCGGCCTGAATGGTTCGGGCCTGTTGCCGCCGCTTCCGGGTTGTTCTTTTTAGCCATTTTGCAATTTTTCCGCAATCCGCGGCGCCCCATCGCGAAGCAGGAACCGGGGTGGGTGTACGCACCCGCAGACGGCAAAGTGGTGGTAGTGGAAGAAAGCGAGGAGCAAGAGTTTTTTAATAAGCGGCGGCTGGTGATATCTATCTTCATGTCGCCTGTCAACGTACACGTCAACCGCAGCCCTATCCCGGGCACAGTAAAATATACCCGGTACCATCCCGGAAAGTACTTGGTGGCCTGGCATCCCAAGTCCTCAACGGAAAACGAACGGCATACCGTGGTGATCGGCAATGAATACGGGGATATCATGCTGCGGCAAATTGCCGGCGCACTGGCCCGCCGCATTCGCAACTACCTCAGCAAGGGGCAGCATATCGAGCAAGGCGCAGAGATAGGATTCATCAAATTTGGTTCCAGGGTGGATATTTTTCTTCCTCTTGACGCAGAGGTGAAAGTCAAAATCGGCGATAAGGTCAAAGGAAACTTGAGTATCATTGCCGAACTTAATAACAAAAACCCGGTTTAATTTTGTCGGGAAACCATTCTTCGCCGGGAATAAATACTGCGGAACACCTTCTGAATATGAACAAAACAGCTATTTTACTAGCCCTTGCGGTTATTTTGGGCGCCTTTACCCTCTGGTATTTACGTCGGGGCGATGACAAAACGACTCTTGCCGGCGCCGGCCGGCAGTTTGCCGTTAAAGATGCCAATGATATTCACAAAATATTCCTCGCCGACCGCGCAGGCAACCAAACCACCCTGGAACGCCGGGACAGCTACTGGCTCTACAACGGCCAATGGCGCGCCCGGCCGACTGCTGTCAACAATTTACTTGAAGCCGTTCGCTACGTAGAAATGAAGTTCAAACCGTCGCGCGCAGCAGTCCCCAACATGGTGAAAAGCTTGGCATCCGAAGGCATAAAAGTGGAAGTTTACGACCGCAAAAACCGCCTGCTCAAGGCATACTACGTGGGCGGCGCCACTGCCGACGAAACCGGCGCCTACATGATCCTCGAAGGCGAGGAAGAGCCTTATGTCACCTACATACCCGGCTGGACGGGCAACATCCGCCACCGGTACAGTCTCAAAGGCGATGACTGGCGCGACCGGACCGTAATTGCATACGACCCGGACCGTATCCAGTCTGTCAGCGTAGAATATCCCAAACAGCAAAACAGGAGTTTTATTTTGGAAAAGACCGCAAAGACCTATGCTGTCAAACCGTTTTACGACCTGACGCCCCTCATCTCACGCCCTTACAGGGAAAGAAGCGCCGAAACCTATCTCATCGGATTTGAAAACCTCGGCGCTGAAGCTTTTGAAAATAAAAACCCGGAAAGAGATTCCATATCCGCCTTAGTGCCTTTTGCTGTTGTCAAAGTCACCGACGACAAAGGCGCAGTGCAGGAAGCCCGGTTCCACCCCGTTTACATAGAAGGCGCTCGCCAGGATCTCAAAACAGGAGAATATACCACCGACCCCTACGTTGAGCGCTATTACGTGGATATCCCCTCTACCGGTGATTTCATGCTTGTGCAGGACCGGGTATTCCGCAAAATATTCTGGGCCTACGATTTCTTCTTCGAACCGCAAGACCGGTGAAGGCATGAACAGAATAATCCTCTCCGTCGGATTGGTCGCCTTCGGGTTGTCCGTATGCGCTACCTTGCCCTCCTCCGAACGATGGGGATTTTTCGGACACCGGCGCATCAACCGGCTTGCTGTGTTTACCCTGCCTACGGAGATGATCGGCTTCTATAAGAAGCATATTGAATATATTACCGAACACGCAGTAGATCCGGACAAGCGCCGCTACGCCACCAAACACGAAGCAGTACGCCACTATATCGACATAGATAAATGGGGTGAGTACCCTTTCCCCGAAGTGCCGCGCGATTGGGTGGACGCCTTGGCCAAATACACGGATATTTACGTAATAAACCCAAGCGGCGACACGCTGCACCTGGCCGGCGAGCAGCTGATGACAATAGATGAAGATGGAGCAGGCTACGTATGGAAAAACGGAACCCCGCCCGAAGCTATCCGTTCTACGGATATCCGCCTTCCGTCCGTCAAAGCCTGGCGGGATTTTTTCTATCAGTCTGTGCTACCCCGCTATTACGACGACGCGTGGGTGCTGCCCTGCGATACGCTACAGGTTCTCTTTCAATTGCCCGAGGGCTACTGTCGCTCGGCTTTTGCCATAGACCGCTTTTCCGGGCACGGCATACTCCCGTATCACCTTCTTTCGATGCAGCGCAGGCTGACCGAAGCCTTCCGGCAGGGCAGCGCCTCCGCCATACTGCGTCTCTCGGCGGAAATAGGCCACTACATCGGCGATGCCACGGTACCCCTTCACACTACCGAAAACTACAATGGCCAGCTCAGCAATCAACTCGGCATACACGCTTTCTGGGAAAGCCGGCTGCCCGAGCTTTTCGCCGATAGGGAGTACGACTTCATCGTAGGCAAAGCAGAATACATTACCAGACCGAAAGACTTCTTCTGGAAATTAGTACTCGACAGCCACCTGATGCTCGACAGCGTATTGGTCATTGAAAAAGAACTGAGCAGGCAATTCCCCCAAGACAGGCAATTCTGCTATGAAGAACGGCTGAATGTACTTGTGCGCACCCAATGCAGCGAGTACGCCGCTGCTTACCACAAACGATTGGACGGGCAAGTGGAAAGGAGAATGCGGGATGCCGTCCACGCCATCGGCAGTTCATGGTTTACAGCCTGGGTGGATGCCGGGCAGCCCAATCTCCTGCGTTTGGGCGAAGACAAACTGGCCCAGAGGGAAACCCGGGAGCTCGAAGCCTTGGAGGAGGCTTTTAAGAAAAAGGAACGCAAAGGAAGAGAGCACGAATAAAGCCGTCTACCGGTTTTCGCCCGGTTGAAACGGCACGTTCGTGCTATCCCGGTGCTCAAAAATTATGCTCCGGCAAAAGGCTAAGTAGTCCTTCACTTCCAAGCGTGTTTGGTACAATTGCCCGAGAATTTCCTCAGTCTCGAACGGGTCTAAACCGGCAGCCGAAACAGAATCGCGCAATTCCCCTTCAAGAAACTCCATGGTGAGCAGATGCTTTTGCACAGCAATGCGGGCGCGCCCGGGATCGGGGCGGCTGAGATTGCGGCGGGCAGCAGCATAATAAGGGCCGGACCGCAGCATTTGCGCTTTAATGACGGGCATACGCCAGTACAGAGGCGTTTTTTCCTGTGCCAGCGTGGTCTTGAGGTATCCGCCGAGGTTGTAATACGAGGGGTCTGTCCTTAGGGTTTGCAGCAACGTTTCGTATTGCGTCAAAAATTCATTGGCGCGATCCAGAGAAGCCAATGCTACGGGTTTAAGCCTTCGTTGACTGATCCTCTGGGTTTGTGCCCGGAAAGCAGCGCAGGCCACGCCTATGGAATCCATCAATTCCGGGGTAAATACGACCGGGAGCACTTCATCGGCAAACAGGAGCGGCAATTGCAGGAGCATTTGTTGTTCCATGCGGCGAATTTCCCGCTCAGGCGATGTGCAAGACGCGAACAAGGCACTGAGCCACAGTATATATATTATCCCTCTCACAACGTGGCGGGCATTTGTGCGTGAGCTAAGCGCAGGGCTTCTTCCAATTGATCCTTACGGGTCAGATGGGTATTATCGATCACCACGGCATCCGCAGCCTGCCGCAGCGGGCTGTCCTCTCGGGTGGAATCGATGTGGTCGCGTTCCGTCAAGTTCCGGCGGACCTCCTCCTCAGATAATTCAAAGCCTTTGGCCAGGAGTTCCAGCCTGCGCCGCCTGACCCGCTCTTCCTCGTCGGCAATGAGAAAAATTTTAAGATCAGCATTGGGAAAAACCACGGTGCCGATATCCCGCCCATCCATTACAATACCTCCCGACTTGCCAAGGGCTTGTTGTTGTCGAACCAAAGCCCGCCGGACTGCAGGCACGGCAGCCACAGGACTTACCGCGGCCGAAACGCGCATGTCGCGAATAGATTCTTCCACGTCCACCCCATTAAGGAAAGTGTGGTTTTCCCCGTTGAGGTTTTTGAATTCGATGCGTATACGGTCGAGCGCATTTTCTATTGCCACCTGTTCATGCAATGGAATGCCGTGGTCCAGGAAATAAAGCGTCACAGCGCGGTACATTGCGCCTGAATCCACGTAGGCGAAGCCGAGGGCTGATGCCAGGTCCCGGGCCAGGGTGCTTTTTCCGCAAGAGGAATATCCGTCTATGGCGATGATTATCTTCTTCACAATATATGGTTGTAGCGGCCGGGCAAAAATAGGTCTTATTCGAAGAAGCCGAGCACCATTTTCCAAAGCTTTTCGTAGGGGATCACCTCCAAATGCCTTATTTGGCCGCGGTACCTGAATGGATACCGTTGGAACTCCGCGGGCAATGCATCTCTTTGCTTAATCCTTTCCGGCTGATAACCAGTGAGATGCAGCTTATGCAAGAGCTTTGCAAATACCTGTTGACGCCGGAAGCCATCCTTCCGGGAGGAGGTTTTAAACAAATTATACAGCCACTCAATCAGTACGGAAGCGGCGCTGAGGTTTCTCGAGTGAAGCAGGAACAATATCTGAGCCACTGCGATGAGAAAGGTCTGGTTTTCTTTTTTGGGAAGATACGGAATGGAGCCTTCAATAAACTCCTCCATGCTGAATTCATTCTTCTTTGCCAACAAGGCAAAGCGCTGGGCGGGAGCCCTCATCTCCATCAACAAATGCACAAAAGGAGTGATCACCTGCCACTTGTTCTTTTGTTCCTCCGGCGCGGTGATAAAAACTTTGGAATCTATAGCTTCTTTATACACGGCGAAAGCATGAAGATAGTTGCCGGAATGGATACTCAGCAAAAGGAGCAATTCCATGAGTTCAAAGCGTCTGGGATCGTTGGGGCCGATCAGCCGGAATGCCCTTTCCGCCGCTATCTTCCCTTTTTTGAAGTCGGTATGATGCAAAGCGGCGCGCAGGCGCCCGAGCAGGAACAAATATTCCTTATCCCGCGGAGCCCATAAGGGGTTTTTTCTGAAGAATGCCTCGGCTTGTTCTGCCACTTGTTCCGCCGACTCGAAATTGCCTTCCAGTTCAAACCGGAGCATCCATGCCTCAAAGGCATTCATGCTAATGAGGGGGGACTTATACTTTTCGGAAAACGACAACAGCTCCTCGCAATCGGCAGCAATGCGGTTCAATGCCTCCATGGGAGGAATGGTATTACTTCTATACGCCATCCGGATGGTTTGCACTAAAATTTCAGACTTGCGCTCCGCATCAAGAATGGGTTGAAAGCGTTGTAAAAGCGCTTTCTGCTCTTTGAATCTCTTCTCATCACCGGCTTCGGAATACAGCTCCATGAGCAAAAGGCAGGCAGCTGTAACGATCTCGGCAAAATTGTATTTCAGCGCATTTCTTTGCAGTTGAGTGGTTTCGCTCATAGCGGCCTGCACTGCTCCCTGGACCTTGAACGCATACACCATTGCGAGTTGGCGATTGCAGGCTTGCAGGGCTTCTCCGTATCCCGGGGTATGCGAGGGTTGCACATCGAGGAGGAAGAATGTATTGAGCAAACGCCGCCTGAACCGCGATTTCAGCTGCCGGTAGCGATCGTCGCCGGGGGTCGTGCCATATAAAAAAGCCGCAGCTGCCTTGTCGTCATCAAATAGTCCTTCTTTCAAGGCATTATAAAAAGCGACGAGCTTACCGCCGGATTGCAGCAAGTTTTGCAAATCGAACACCTCGATCTTGTTGTTCTTTTTTTTGCCGAGAATCCGGATTATTTCAATGAGTTCTTTCATAGGCGTCGTTTGAGATCGCTCAAAAAAAAGGTTTTACAGCTTTGCGGCTGTAAAACCAGAGTTTTTTTGCGAAACGCACAGAAAGAACTGCGCGTATGGCAGCCGGAGAAACGGATCAGTACTCGTCGTCGTTGAACAGGAAGTCCTCCTTGCGCGGGTAATCCGGCCAGATGTCTTCAATTCCTTCGTAGAGTTCGTCCTCGTCCTCCATTTCCTGCAGGTTCTCGATGACCTCTACAGGCGCGCCGGAGCGGATCGCATAATCAATCAACTCATCGCGCGACGCAGGCCAGGGAGCATCCTCCAGGTGGTAAGCCAGTTCCAATGTCCAATACATATTATCCGAGTTTTCTGTTTAGTTGATGGATGGACTCAAAAAGTGTGCGAATAACGAAATAATGTCGCATTCGTTTTAAATACGACCCTGATTTTTTCGCAAAATTAATCACGCATCTTCTAATACAAAACAGTCAAGCGCAGGAAAAAGTGGCAAAAGCCCTGCCTGCGGCGAAATCAGGGCCAAACTCCGGCAATCTGGTAACCTTGCTTTTCGTATCCTTTGGGCCACACTCCGGCTTGCTGGTTATCCACCGGGCCGGTTGGGTCGCATATGCAATACCGCCGGCCGGCGTACTGCACGGAAGCCTCGCACACCTGCTCCGTTGCAACCCCGATGGTAACGTGATCTGCAAATGATACGACTATCATGGGCAAACCGGTAAGCTCTTTCACCAACAGAAAAAAGAGCGCTGCCCGGTCCTCACAATCTGAATACTCGTAAAAAAATATCTCGTCAGGGATCATGGGTTTGCTTCTTCCGAAGTATGCTTCGTCCTCCCGGTACTCAAAAGAAGAACGCGTGAAAGCCAGCAAAGTCTCAATTGCTTCCACTTCGCTTTTTCCATCGATGAAAGCGGCAAGCTGAGGCAGGAGAGAGGCTTTGAGAAATGGCGACACAGGGGCTTCAAAGTAGGAAAATTCGCCTAAAATGGGTTGCTGGGCGAGCATATCCACCATGGCCCGGTCGTAGGTGACGGCGATATGGAAAAGCGTATCGCGGGTGCGCAGTTGCACCCGCTTCTCTACCGGGGCGGCAGGGAGCAGAGGGTAGCCCTGCCATTTAAAAGAGAGCGGCTTCCCGCCCGGCATGGCGGTAAACGGCAGCAATATTACTTCTTCCGTCGCCAAGGGATACTCCAATGGGTATGGAATGTGGAAGTAGTTCCTCTTGTTATCTTCTATCATCGGCAACTCGAAAACCTCCTCCTCCACGTGCACGTACAAAAAAGCACGGCGCTCATGGTAAGCCAGACGGGTGTCAAAACCGGCATGCGACAACAAAAACCAGGCGATGAGTTCCTTTTCAAAATCCGGGCGATCGTGGAATATCACCGTTACACTTGACCGAAGAAAGCAGTAGTACATCCAGTCGTTGAGCAACAGGCTGTCCTTTTTTCGATCCAGGTCTTCAAGCAGCGTTGCGTAACCCGTATCCAACAACAGGTGATAGAACCCGGTGATGCCTGCCTGATCATGTTCCACCCGGGTTTGCAGCTTCATTCCCGGATCGTACCGCACCTCGAACCATGCCGATCCCAATGGCACCAATGCGCTGCGGAAAGTGCCCGCAAGAGCCAAGGCGCTGAAAAAGCAAAAACCGGCCGACAACATCAAGCGAACTGCCATGCGAAAGGATGCCTTTAAGGGGTAACTTGCTTAACCCCGGGAACAACTCCTCAGCACGTCGAGACCGTTGGCCCACACCATCAGTGCAATGAGGATAAAAAATCCGGCCGTGGTGGCCCATTCCATGAATTTGTCGCTCGGCTTACGGCCCGTAACTACCTCATAAAGCAGGAACATCACATGCCCTCCGTCAAGCGCGGGAATGGGCAGCAGGTTCATGAAGGCCAGGATGAGCGACAAAGCCGCCGTCATACTCCAGAAGTGTTCCCACACCCAAACGGAGCCGAACATCTGTCCTATGGAAGCAAACCCCCCGAGGCTGTCGCTGGCTTTGATCTTGCCTTTAAACATCTGCCCGAATGCTTTGAGCTGTACGGAAAGGAAATCCCAGCCCCTGACAAAGCCGGCCGGAAGCGCCTGCAATAAGGAATAATCTAACCGCTCCAAGCTGAAAAAGTGGCCTGCGCCTTTGGGGAAAATGCCGGCTTTGCCTTCTTCCGTAAGGGTGAGCGGGAGATGGAGCGTGTCCTTTTCTTCACGCAGAATAGTAACTGTGATCGTTCCGCCGGGATTGGCAGCGGCTAATTGCTGGAAGTTGTGAAAAAACGGCGTGGACGTGCCGTCGTAAGCTATGACATGGTCGCCGGAGCGGATACCCGCCTTTTCGGCAGGCGAATCTTTCACGGTCGCCTCCACTATGAAAGGAACCTGGATGCCGAAAAGCGACTTGTCCTTGTTCTTATGGGCGGCAAGCTCGGCGATAAAATCTTCGGGAATGTTCAGCACAACGTTTTGTCCTTCCCGCGCTACCGTAATGGAATGGACATTGTCGATAATGATGGCTCGTTTTACAGCGGGTTCGCTGAACCTTTCAAATGGCTCCTCGCCTACCGCTACGATCATATCTCCGTCGCGAAGGCCGATCTCGCGGCCCAGCGAGTCGGCATAGATGCCGTATTTCACATTTTTCGCGGGGAGGAATTCCTGTCCCCACACCCAAAGTACGCCTCCGTAGATGAGGCCGCCGAGGATAAAGTTGACGGTGACTCCTCCCAACATGATGACAAGGCGTTGCCACGCTTTTTTCGATCTGAATTCCCAGGGCTGAGGCGGGCCTTTCATTTGTTCCTTGTCCATGCTTTCGTCGATCATGCCGGATATTTTCACATATCCCCCGAGCGGCAGCCATCCTATGCCGTATTCGGTTTCGCCTTTTTTTATTTTGAAAAGTGAAAACCAGGGATCGAAAAACAGGTAAAATTTCTCCACGCGGGTTTTAAACCAACGGGCGGGGATGAAGTGCCCCATTTCGTGCAAAATGATGAGGATGGACAGGCTGAGGATCAACTGCCCGGCCATAATGAGTATTTCCATGCGGGTGAACTTGTCTTTTTGGTCAAATAAACAGCATCAGGCAGCTCTCTGTTGTGCTGCAAGCCGCCAAAGGTACGCGGATTTGTACAAATGAGGCTACCTTTGCGCCAACATGCAACTGTTTTTTACCATGGATATCCGGGACGGGCTGGCTTACCTTCCCGAGGAGGAAGCGCTACACTGCGTACAAGTACTCCGTCACAAACCCGGCGACACCCTTTATTGGGTGGACGGGGCCGGCAACCGGTACAGAGGTACCATTATGGAACTGGGAAAAAAATCCTGCATCCTCCAGGTAAAGCACCGGGAGGCCATGGAGAAAAACCGCAACTGGCGCCTCCACTTAGCTGTGGCGCCCACCAAAAATATCGACCGGACAGAGTGGCTCCTCGAAAAAGCGGTGGAAGTAGGTATTGACACATTTACTCCTGTTTGGTGTGAACGGTCGGAACGAAAGGTCATTCGCACCGACCGCCTGGAAAAAATAGCCTTAGCCGCCATGAAACAATCGCTCCAGGCGTATTTGCCGGCAATTGCCCCTCCCCTCCCCTTTCGGGATTTCATCGCCCGGCAAACCGGAAGCGGCGCACAGTTGTTTATTGCCCACTGCATGGAGGATGGCGCAAAGTCCCTTCTCCAGCACAACTGCCGGCCCGGATCCGACGTTTGTATCCTCATTGGGCCGGAAGGCGATTTCAGCGAGGCCGAAGTGGAAAAAGCGCTTCAAACCGGTTTTAACCCGGTGAGCCTCGGCCCCAATCGCCTGCGAACGGAAACAGCTGCCTTGGTCGCCTGCCAAACCGTACATTTTGTAAATAACTGATTGCACATGCGCAACCTCATCTTCGCTTTTTTTGCTTTTCTGCTCCTTTCTTCCGCCGCCATTTACCAGCCTCCGGCAGGAATAAAAATGGCCCTGCTCAAATACAGCGGCGGCGGCGACTGGTACTCTGTGGTGGATGCCCTCCAAAATTTAGCTAAATTTTGCAACGACAACCTGGGCACTAATTTTGACATAGAGTACGCTACCGTGGAAGCGGGCAGCCCGGACATATTCAACTACCCCTTCCTCTTCATGACCGGCCATGGGAACGTCGTCTTTTCCGATGCGGAAGCCGAAAACCTGCGCACTTACCTCCTTGGAGGCGGCTTTCTTTTTATCGACGACGATTACGGCATGGACCCTTATGTGCGGATCGCGATCAAAAAGGTTTTTCCCGATCGCGAATTGATAGAGTTGCCTTTTGAGCACCCCATCTACAAGCAAAAGTACGAGTTTAAAAACGGGTTGCCCAAAATACACGAACACGACGGCAAGCCGCCGAGAGGCTACGGCATCTTGTGGCAGGACCGGCTGGTGTTGTTCTACGGTGCGGAGTCCAATATCAGCGACGGCTGGGAGTCGCGCGAGGTGCACCGCACCCCGGAGGAGCTACGCCAACAGGCTTTGCGCATGGGCGCCAACCTCCTTCAATTCGCATTCCGGCAGTAAAGGGGATTTTTACTTCCACACCACTTTCCGGCTATCGTTGATATAGCGCTTGATATTTAACCAGAAAGCTGCAAAAAGGTAGATGAGGATCGGGGAACCGAGCGCAGCAAAAGTGAGATAGATGAAGTACATGCGAACTCTTGCCGAGGCCACTCCCATTCGTTCTCCCAGGTAACTGCAAACGCCGAAGGCGGAGCGTTCCAAAAGGTATTTCAGTGCTGTCATACGCCCGGTTTTGTAAAACTTCTCCTAAACAAGCGACAGGCCTTCATGGTTGAAAAATTCCAGGTAGTTTTCTCTCAGAATTCCAATGCCAACTCCTGCGAACCGCTGATGTGAACGGTTTTCGCAACCAACAATTTTTCCCCGCCGTTGTATTGGGCGATCAGCCTTACCCGGAAAGCGCCCGACTCCCGGTAGGTATATCGCAGGTCCTCTCCTGCAAACTCGCGCCGCGCCCCATTGCCCAGATCGAGTACATAACGCACTTGCTCATTAAAGGTGCTGATCCTGAAATGAACCGGCACATCTTGCTCCATGGGGCCTGAAATCTCCAGGAATTCACTGCGCCCCAATTCGCGGTCTTGCAAGGCGCCCACGGTTCTTGGGGTGTCTGATACCCAGGCGGTGCGGTTGCTCCTCGGCAATTCGCCCGGCTGCCGCAAAAAATAGAATACACCTAAAATTCCGGCAAGGAAAAGAAGGGACAGCATGCTGTTTTCTATGCCGCCCGTTTTTTTGGAAATCGCGCTCATGGCAACTCTTTTTTTAAGATGAGGGTAAACATCCGCCAGGCTGTGCAGCGCACGGCAAAGCGATAGAAAAAATGAAAAAGAGAACAGGGAAGACACAGGTATCCAGGGGCAAAGCCCGGTGCTTTAGCCAATAGAGCAGAAGGTAGGGCACACGCCGCCTCTTCCCGGCAAATGACTGCCGGAAAAGAAGGTGTTTACGTTCCGCAATATGTTTGGGGATGCCTCAGGGTTCCTGCGCTCCCGGCCTTAAGGCGAGCAGCCGGATGTGGTAAGTTGTGTTTTCATTGCGTATAGTGTTTCATTAGTAAAAAAGAAATTCGACGCAAATATATAAAAATATCAAATGTGATAAATGTGTTTTTATTTTTTTCAGGAACACTTTAGACATTTGACTTTTCAATAATGCGTCTATTAAAGGAAAACAATATCCGTGCCAGAAATGAGGATTTTGCTTAATATGATAAAATATTTGTAACTGTTTGGTCTCGCTGCAAGCTGCAAGCCCCCGGCACTCGGTGTCGGGGCCGTAAGCTGCAAGCCACGCCCGACTCACATCACCGGCTTGTCCGGCAGGAAAGGCGGCAGGGTCATTTTTCGCGGCAAGAGCAGCCACAAGCGGCCATAATGCCTGATCTGTGAAGCTTTTTTTCCGGCATCGGCGCCGATGCCTGTATAGAAATCCACCCTGCCGGGTCCGCGAATTGCCCCGCCTTTATCCTGGGCCAGCAGCAAGGCGTAGCGATGCCGCACCGACCTGGAAACCGGATCGTATTCAGGCAGTGCTGCCAGCAGGCAACTACCGGGAGGGATATACCGCGGATCGGCCGCTACCGAGATCATCCCGCTGAGAGGCACCCCACCCGATCCCTCCGGCGCCCTGTTGGATGGAGAGAAAAAAGTGTATGAGGGGTTTCGATGCATCAGGGAATCAACCAGGTGGGGATTTTTTTTGAAAAAGGCCTTCATTCCGTTGGGGGAAAGCAAAGCGTTCTCTCCAAGGGCGTGTTTGCGTATCAGGCTCTCCACGCTTCGAAAAGGATGGCGGTTGGTACCGTTGTATGCAAAGTATTTTCTTTTCCCGTCGGGATATTCCACAAAACCTGAACCTTGGAGTTGCATGAAGTATATATCCAGGGGGTCCCGGGCAAATGCCAATTCCAGTCCCATTCCCTTAAAGGCATTACCTGCTTCTATTTCCCGGCGGGTGGGATAAGGCCCCTGCCAATTGCGGGGGCGGTCGTAAACCGGGTATTCAAAAGACGGGGAGCGCTCCTTTCTCACAGGGATCACGGGCGTATAGTAACCGGTAAAAAGCACGTTCCCCCGTTTGTCTTCTCCCCGGATTTGCCAGGCCTCCAGGTAGTGATGCAGCCCTTGCGGGAAAGTATGCTGCCACTGCAGCAATATCCGGATGGATTCGCGGAGTTGGCCTTCATCCACCGTGAGATTGCCGATCCGGCGGTTCTTCGGGCCTCCGGATTTCTCCAGCAATTCCAATTGGCGCTGGAGTGCGGTTACCTGCGAAGCACTGAGAAAAGGAAAAGGTACCGTATCTATTCCGGCAGGCTGGTAAATATCCGCAATGGGGGGCAACCCAAACAATTTGCCGTCGCGACGCATGAAGACCTTGCCTTCCGATACCATTTGCATCGTATCCGCCCGGGGTTCGGCATGAAGCTTTCTTCCTTCTGCCGGCCGGCAGGCGGGGAGAATAAAAATGGAATACACTGCAAGCAATAATAGGGGGCGCATCGGATTTCCGCATTGAACGATGCGGAAAGATATAAAAATATTACTGTTGGGCGTATTGCTGCTCGTAATAATGAAGATAGGCGCCGGAGGTGACCCGCTCCAGCCACCCGGAATTGGCGATGTACCATTCTGCGGTGCGGCGCAAGCCCTCTGCAGCCTGCAGCCTGGGCGACCACCCCAACTCATTTTTCAGTTTGCCGGCATCTATGGCATAGCGGCGGTCGTGGCCGGGTCTGTCCTTCACGAAATGGATCAACTCCCGGGATGTACCTGCCGGCCGGCCGAGCAGTTCGTCCATAATGTCGCAAAGGGAATGGACCAGGTCGATATTTTTCCATTCGTTGTTGCCGCCGATATTGTACGTTTCACCGTTTCTTCCCCGGTGAAATATCAGGTCAATAGCTTCGGCGTGGTCTTCCACCCACAGCCAGTCGCGGGTGTAAAGGCCGTCTCCATAAACGGGCAGCGGCTTGTTGTTGCGAATATTATTGATGATAAGGGGGATGAGCTTCTCAGGGAATTGAAATGGCCCATAGTTGTTGGAGCAATTGGAGATGACCACCGGCAAGCCGTAGGTGTGGTAAAATGCGCGAACGAAGTGATCGGAAGAGGCTTTAGAGGCAGAATAAGGCGAACGGGGGTCGTAAGGGGTGGTTTCCACGAAGAAGCCGGTTTCTCCCAGGGAGCCGTACACCTCGTCGGTGGAGATGTGATAGAACCGCTTGCCCGAGGTGTCCTTCCAGTGCTTGCGCGCGGCATGGAGCAGGTGTACGGTACCCAAAATATTGGTATGAATAAAAGCCATGGGGTCTGCTATGGAGCGATCGACATGGGATTCCGCCGCCAGGTGTATAACCCCTTGGATATCGAATTGGGCAAACAACTCATCCAGGAGTTTTTCATCCCCGATGTCGCCTTTCACAAAGGTGTAATTGGAGGTATTCTCCACATCCTGCAGGTTCTCCAAATTGCCTGCATAAGTGAGCTTGTCCATGTTGATGATGCGATAAGCCGGGTACCTCTGCAGCATGCGCCTCACCAAATGGGAACCGATGAACCCGGCGCCGCCGGTAATGAGGATTGATGAATTGTCCATGATCAGATATTATTTCTGCACTACCTTTTTAAAATATTCATAGGTCTTGCGCATTCCCTCGGCGCGGGGCACGCGCGGCTCCCATCCCAACAATTCTTTTGCTTTGGAGATATCAGGTTGCCTGACCTTGGGATCGTCGGCGGGCAAAGGTTTGTAAACGATATGCGCCTGGGGGTTTTGCACTAAGTTCAGCACTTCCCGGGCAAAGTCGAGAATGCTCACTTCGTCCGGGTTTCCGATGTTGACCGGGTAGTGGTAGTCGCTGAGCAAAAGCCTGTATATGCCTTCCACCAGGTCGTCCACATAGCAGAACGAACGCGTCTGTGAGCCATCTCCGAATACGGTAAGCCCCTCCCCCCTGATGGCCTGGGAGAAGAATGCCGGCAGCGCGCGGCCGTCCTCCACGCGCATCCGCGGCCCATAGGTATTGAAAATCCGGACGATGCGGGTATCCACCCCGTGGAAGGTGTGGTATGCCATGGTGATGGCCTCCAGGAAGCGCTTGGCCTCATCGTACACCCCGCGGGGTCCCACAGGATTGACATTGCCCCAGTAGCCCTCCGTTTGAGGATGCTCGAGGGGGTCGCCATAGACCTCTGAGGTGGAAGCCACGAGAATGCGCGCGTTTTTGGCTTTGGCCAGCCCCAACAGGTTGTGCGTGCCCAAAGCGCCCACCTTGAGCGTTTGGATCGGCATCTTGAGGTAGTCGATAGGGCTTGCCGGGGAGGCGAAGTGGAGGATGAAGTCCAGGTCGCCGGGCACATGCACAAACTTGGTCACATCGTAGAAATAAAACTCGAACTCTTTAAGCGGGAACAAGTGGGCTATGTTGTCCATGTTTCCCGTCAGCAGGTTGTCCATTCCTATGACGTGGTAACCTTCGCGGATAAAACGGTCAGCAAGATGTGAACCGAGGAAGCCGGCAGCGCCGGTAATGAGTACTTTCTTCACAGTGATTTTATAATTTGGAGCAAAGGTAAAAAATCGGCCTTACTTCGCAATTGAAGAAAGGCCGGCAAAGGAAATAGTCGAAATCGTTTGGTAAGATACGTCAATTTTCAGTATCTCCAAATTCAGAGCGGAATATTTCCATGTTTTTTTCTCGGGATGTGGGCTACTTTATTGCCGAGCATGGCAAAAGCCTTGATGAGTTTGCGCCGGGTATCCCCGGGATGGATCACTTCATCGATAAATCCCCGGGCCGTGGCGCGATAAGGATTGGCAAATTTTTCCTGGTACTCCGCCTCTTTTTCCGACAACATGGCCCGGGGGTCGGGCGCAGATTGTATCTCTTTCCGGAAAATGATCTCTGAAGCGCCCTTGGCGCCCATCACGGCGATCTCGGCGCTCGGCCAGGCGAAGTTCATATCGGCGCCGATGTGTTTGGAGTTCATCACGTCATAGGCGCCGCCGTACGCCTTACGGGTAATAAGCGTCACGCGGGGTACCGTAGCCTCGCTGAATGCGTACAAAAGTTTGGCGCCGTGGAGGATGATGCCGTTCCATTCCTGGTCGGTGCCGGGCAAAAACCCGGGTACGTCCACCACCACCAGCAAGGGAATATTGAACGAATCGCAGAAACGCACAAACCGCGCCCCTTTGCGGGAGCTGTTCACATCCAGCACGCCTGCCAGATTCATGGGCTGGTTGCCCACAATGCCGATGACCTTGCCCGCCAGCCTGGCGAAGCCGATGATAATGTTCTCGGCGAAATCTTTATGGACTTCAAGGAATGAGCCTTCATCCACAATGCCGGCCACCACCTCGCGCATGTCGTAGGGCTGTTGCGAATCTTCGGGGATGATGCCCTGCAAATGAGGGCGCTCTTCGTCCCCCGGCTCGTAGGGCAATACCGGCGGGGTATCCTCACAATTTTGCGGCAAGTAGCTCAGCAGTTTTTTAATGAGCGCAATACATTCCAGGCCGTTGCCGGCAGTAAAATGCGTCACGCCCGACTTGGATGCGTGGGTCATGGCTCCGCCGAGGTCTTCAGAACTCACTTCTTCATTGGTCACTGTTTTCACCACATTCGGCCCTGTGACGAACATATAGGAGGTGTGCTCCACCATGAGGATGAAATCGGTAATTGCCGGCGAATACACCGCGCCGCCGGCGCATGGCCCCATGATGGCAGATATCTGCGGCACTACGCCGGAGGCCATCACGTTGCGGTAGAAGATGTCGGCATATCCGCCCAAGGAATTCACCCCTTCCTGGATGCGCGCCCCGCCGGAATCATTCAGACCGATGACCGGCGCGCCGTTTTTCATGGCCATGTCCATGATCTTACAAATTTTCTCGGCGTGGGTTTCGGAAAGCGAACCGCCGAACACCGTGAAATCCTGCGAGAAAACATAGACCAAGCGGCCGTTTATAGTGCCGTAGCCGGTGATGACGCCGTCGCCGGGGATGAGTTGGCTCTCCATGCCGAAGTCCTTCGACCGGTGGGTGACCAACATGCCGATCTCCTCAAAAGAGCCGGGGTCGAGTAAAAAATGCAGCCGTTCCCTGGCGGTAAGCTTGCCCTTCTCATGTTGGGCGTCTATTTTGTCCTGGCCGCCTCCGAGCTGGGCTTCAGCCATTTTTTCCTGTAATAATTGCAGTTTTTTTTCCATTGTCTTGATGCTTGGGTACCGGCAAAGATATGTTGTCTATACTAATGCTTTTTTTCTCAGCACAAAACCTTTGCCCACCGAGTGCTTTCCCTTGCCGTAAAGGCCCCTGTCCAACTCGATATAGAAATCTGTGAGCGCTACCAGGTCAGGTTCTTTAGCCGAAGGGCGCAGCGTCTTTTTTGCAGGTTGGCGTTTGTCTGAAACATTGGTGGCATTGGCCTTGAAAAGGCGCTGCACAATGCCCGTCCAGTACATCTCCATGCCGGCCACAAGCGCGCCGCTAAGGTTGCGCTCTTCCAGCACTTCCAGACCATTGCGGCTTGACCAGTCCCGGAAATCAGCGCCGAGAATGAGATATTCATGGCCGAAGGCATAGGCGCCTTGCGGAATTTTTTTGTCGGTGAAAAGCGATAACACCTTATTGATGGGGTCGTAAGTAAATGGAAATTCAGCGGAAGGAAAGGTGATGAGCGCCAGTCCGCCCGGCTTGAGTACGCGACCCACTTCCTCCATCATGCGTTCCGGCCGGCCCACGTGCTCTATCACATCCACAGAGATAAGCAAGTCAAAAGAATCATCCGGAAAGGAAAGCTCCAAGGCATTTTCCACGGCGTACTGCACATTGGGAACTTCTCGATTGAGTTGCGTAGCAAAAGCCACGTCCTGCTCGTTGATGTCGCAAGCAGTCAGGTTTTTGCAAAACCCGGCGATCATGCCGTCGTAATCGCCTTCTCCGGTGCCGAGGTTCAATGCCTCGTCAAAGCTCAGGCCCTGATTGGAAAACGATCGCAGGTGATCCCGCACGAACAAGTAGCGGTTGCGGTAGGTGGGAAAGAGTAGCTTGTAATTCATTTTCAAAGTTGTGCGGCAGCATTTCTATAGGCAGCTGCGGTTTGGGCGTCGCCCTGTTGTTCGTAAATGCCGGCGGCCAGTTCGTAGGCTTGCTTGAATCGCGGATTCAATTCAATAGCGCGCAAAGTGTTTTTCAGCGCCCGGTCGAATTCCCCGCCGCGCTGATAAATGAAACCTAAGTAATAATAAGCGAAGGCCGAATCGTCATTGATTTTAACGGAGCGCTCAAAAGTGGCCGTCGCATTGCTCAGGTCGCCGGCATTGAGATGCGCCAAGCCTTTCAGGAAAAGAGCCTGCTCATTATCCGGGGCGATTTTCAAGCTTTCCTCCGCGGATGCGACGGCCTCCTGGAACTGCCCCGAGTTGAGCTGAGCGTTGGCAAGGCCCTGCCAGGCCAGTTCGTTGTCGGCATGCGCAGCCACTTCCGCTTTGAAGGCAGTCAGCGCCGCCTCCCAGTCCTGCGCTTTTGCGGCCTGCTCACCCTGCCACGCATATTTTTCCGCATCTTTTTCCACGGCCGCTATAGGCACGCCGTTGGCGCGCACCACGTGTACGGCCTTGCTATTGGGCCAGGTACCCGCCCTGAGATGCGGGCCGCGAAAGAACCGGGAAGGGAAGATGCCGTAATCCCAGGACTCGGTATATCGCTGTCCGAAACGCACGTACACCGGTCTTACCTTGCCCTTGTATTTGCCCGTTTGGTAGGCTACGTTGTAGAAGAAAGTGGTGCCGATCACCACGGTATCCTGCATGTTTTCGCTGATAATGCCCTCGCGTTCCATCCAGTCCAAAGCCTGCTTGACGCCCACTCCCCAGTAATCGGTTTCGTAATTGCCGAAGGCGCCCTTCAGTCCGCCGCCTATTGGATTGAAATACACGTAGGCCAGCGCCGGGTTGCGCGCGATGAAGGCCGCAGCGTCCAAAGTACCCACTGCAAGCAGCCCCCACACCGCGTATTTGCCCCAACTCCACTTGCCTGCCAGTCGCTCCGCAGCGACCCAAAAGAGCGCTGCCGCCACTATCATTGCCGGATACACGAACATGAGGTGCCGCCAGCCGTCGTGGAGGATGGAGTCCTTGTAAATGATATAGAAGACCGGGAAAACCGCTGCAAAGAATATCAGCGCCACGGACGCGGGGCGCCAGCGCTTCAAAAAAACCGGGAGGAGGGCTATTCCGCCTATAAAACCTGCGAGTACAGAGAGCGGGATGGTCTTGAAAATCCAAACGACAGGGTAATTCCACGGCGTTTGGTCCGACATGATGTTCTCCCCCTTGAACAGGAGCCTGATCTTGACGCCCAACTGGGAAAATTCAGAAAGGGCCTTGAAGGGATGTCCAAAGGGATCGGCAAGAGCTGCCGGCCAGCTCAATATGGCCAAAAAGTATGCCGCCGCCGCCACGCTCGCCACCACTGCGGCGTATGTACCCACGGTTTTGGCCTGTTTGGAAAGACCTTTGATCCCGTATTTTCCAAGAAAATCGAGGCCGGCAAACAAGCCTAGGTAGGCAATGAGCAGCAAGCCGCCCGCCCGCGTGGCGAATGCGAGCGCGATGCCCAATACCAGGCCTGTCAAATTTTTCCAGTTTACTTCCGGTAACTTTTTCAGGGTGCGCGCCATAAAGTACAGCGCAATGGCAAAGCCCGCCGCAAAGGGAATGTCTTTGGGGTTCATCATGGAATGCCCGAAAAAGCGGGGCGACAAAAACGCCAGCAGCAGCGCGAGCACTGCGGCGCGCCCGCCGGCAATTTCCTTGGCCAGCAACCCGGTAAAGACTATGGCGAGGAAGCCGAAAATCGCGTTGAAAAAGTGGCGGGTGTGATGATAGCCGGGGTCGGCGGTAGTGTAGCCCAGCGCCGAGTTGGTCGCTCCTGCCAGCAGATCGAAAAAGCCGCCGTAGTTGTGCATGTTGCCTTTTTCAATAAACCGGGCAGAAGTGTCCTGGCCCATGGTACTGTAGTATGCAACCAGTTTTTCGGAATAGTCGTTCTGATATTCGTCATCGCCGTTCACCCCTGTGGCCGGAGCCACCATGAGCATCACGGCGAGTATCAAGGCGCCGGCGCCCCAAAATATCTTTTGGAGCAATCCGTCGCTGCCTGATTCTACCGGCCAGGGCGAAGGCTGTGCGGAAGCGGGTTTGCGCGGCGGCACGCTTCGCGGAGCGGCGGCCCGGGAGCCGGAAGCAGACGGTTTCTTTTTACTCATTGCAGCAACAAGGTTGATTGAGCGCCCAAAGATAGCAATTGCGCAAAGGTATGGCATAAAAGGAAAATGGCTACTTTTGCCGCCGCATGAAACCACAATAAAATGTCAGAGCACAATAAATACCTCTCCCAGCGAGCGCTTCGCATGGAGGAATCGGCCACCCTGCGCATGGCCGCATTGGCAAGAGAGCTGAAAATCAAAGGCCTCGACGTCATCGACCTGAGCCTCGGCGAGCCGGATTTCGACACGCCCGACCACATTAAGGACGCCGCCAAAAAAGCTTTGGACGACGGATTTACCAAATACACCCCGGTAGCAGGGCTATTAGAGTTGCGCGAAGCCATTTGCAGCAAGTTCCGTCGCGACAACGGCCTCGAGTTCCTGCCCAACCAGATAGTGGTGTCCAACGGGGCTAAACAGTGTATCGCCAACGTTTGTATGGCCATGCTCGATCCGGGCGACGAAGTGGTGGTCCTGTCTCCCTACTGGGTGTCGTATGCTGAAATCGTAAAAGTAGCCGAAGGCGAACCCGTGATCGTGCACGCCGGCATCGAGCAGGATTACAAACCCACCGCGGAGCAAATTGAAGCGGCCATTACCGGGCGAACCAAACTGCTGCTCTTTTCCTCTCCCTGCAATCCCACCGGTTCTGTTTTCAGCCGGGAAGAGCTGGAAGCCATAGCTGGGGTGGTGGCCCGGCATAAAAATGTGCACATCATTTCCGACGAAATATACGAGTATATCAACTTTTCCGGGAAGCACGATAGCATCGGCGCCATCGAGAGCGTAAAAGACCGCACCATCACCATCAACGGCTTTTCCAAAGGATTCGCCATGACCGGCTGGCGCTTGGGCTACCT
This sequence comes from uncultured Saprospiraceae bacterium, assembly GCA_964577215.1. GTDB lineage: Bacteria > Bacteroidota > Bacteroidia > Chitinophagales > Saprospiraceae > UBA2329. The sequence continues at coordinate 438 of CAZNYK010000017.1, read as the reverse complement.
CGGCGCGCCCAAATGGATTGCCGATGCCTGCAACAAAATACAGGGCCAGTTCACCAGCGGCGCTTCTTCTTTTGGTCAAAAGGCTGCCGCTTATGCCTTGCAGGCAGATATGAGGCCCACCCGGGAGATGTGCAAGGCTTTCCAAAAGCGGCGGGATATGGTCGTAGAGTTGATGGGCCGCATCCCCGGCATCAAAGCCAATATGCCGCAGGGGGCTTTTTACAGCTTCGCCGATATCAGCGCGCTGTTCGGCAAGCGCTACGGGGACGCCGTTATCCGCAACCCGGACGATTTCTGCGAATACCTACTCGAAACGGAGTACGTGGCATCGGTTTCGGGAAGCGCTTTCGGCGACGACCGCTGCTTCCGCATCTCGTTCGCCGCCTCGGAGGAGCAGCTCAAAGAAGCGGTGGTGCGGATTGAGCGGGCGGTGAGGGT
>CAZNYK010000016.1:27637-47725 GCA_964577215.1 uncultured Saprospiraceae bacterium | reverse complement strand
GGGTGCCACCCTTCTTCATGCGCAGCAACTCAGGAAGTATCCCCGGTATTCAGGTTTAGGCCGGTCGTTCTTGCGAACAAATATTCGCCCTCACGGTTGCTAATGTATAAAGCAAGCGCTGATGAAGCCCGGTGCCACTGTTTTTGCATTACTAACAACCGCTTTATTAGGTTTTCCCACGCTGATGGCGCAACCCGCCATTAAACTGAGTGGGCGGGTGGTGTCCATAGCAGATGGCGCGCCTGTGTTGTTTGCTCACGTCTATCTGCCGGGTACAACTTTCGGTACATACAGCGACGAATCCGGGCGGTTCGTACTCGAAGCGCAGGCATGGGGGCGGTTCGAGTTGACCGTTTCGCATATTGAACATGATCTGGCAACCATCGAGTTGAAGGCCGTCGACACCCCTGTAGAACTGGGCGATATAGCGCTCAAAAGCCGTGCCTACCAGTTGGGAGAAGTGCTTGTCGAAGCGGATAAAAACTGGGGAAAATATTTCGAGATATTCCGCAGGGAGTTCATCGGCGCCACTCCCAATGCCAAGCGATGCCGCATTGTCAATCCTTTATCGCTCAATTTCCACTACGACGAAAACAACAACACGCTCAAAGCCTGGGCATACGAGACGCTGATCATCGAGAACCAGGCATTAGGATACCGGATTGCTTACGATCTAGTGCGCTTTGAATATGATACGCGACACGGCGTCACCCTCTTTGAAGGTGTTCCTTCCTTTCAGCCGGTAGAACCACAAAAAAGTACTCAGCAAAAACGCCTGGAAAAAAAACGGCTTGCCGCCTACCGGGGGTCTGTCATGCATTTTTTACGCAGTCTATATCATAATCGTCTGGACAAGGAAGGGTTTGTGTTGGAAGAACCGGCGTTGCTGCTCCAGTCAAAGGGAGAGATCCCGGTCCGCCCGGAACCGGTACTGCCCATCCGGGAACAACTCCTCCAGGCAGATGAAATGGAGCCGGAGGCTTTGTTGCTCAAGTTTTCCGGCAAGCTGTGGGTAAAGTATACTGCGGAGTGGGAACCCAGAGCTTATGTCATGCAATCAGGCGTCCATACATCGCGTCTGACTGAAGCGCCGCGGCATCCGAGTTCCAACCTCAGCTTGTTGGCAGACCTGGTCCGTATTTATCCCAACGGTTATGTGTATAAGGGTTCCGACTTAATGTTGGAAGGATATTTTGCTTGGAAAAAAATAGCAGACATGTTGCCGCTGGATTACGGGGTAGAGTAGCATATGGGCCATGAAACGTATACAGATAAGCATCCGGCGCCTACCGGCACAGCCACGGACAAGGAGGGGGCTGCCGGTCATAGTTTTTGGACGGCATTGCTGCTGCCGGCCCTTGCCGGTACGGTGCTTCCCTTTTGGTTAAAGCCGCCTGGATTTGCGGCTGTATTCACCGGATTGCTGTACGTAGCGCCGCCTTTTACTTTTTACCAAAGACCCGGCGGTGAAGTGGTGGTGAGTGTAGGATCGGCCATGATCCCGGTGCTTGGGGCTTACCTGATGCAGGCCGGTGATCTCACCCGAACGGTTTACCTGGCTTGCATGCCGGTGGTAGCGGCTATGGGGCTTTGGGTATGGATATCCCGGCTGATCAGCTTACCTGACGACGAAAAGAACGGCCGTTCCAGTTTGGTCATGTTGTTTCCCTTCCGGTTTTCGGGGCGGATCGTTCCCCTTTTGCTTTGTATATTGATCTATGCGACATTAACATTGGCAATTTGGGGCAGGCCCGCCTTAAATCCTGTGGCATTGACGGCGCTGCTATCGGGGCCTTTGGCGTTTCAAATTATCCGCATCTTATGGCATGATCCAATGGATAGGAGTCAACTGTATATGGCCAGGAAATACGCATATTACGTGCACATGATCGTTTGCCTCGCCATTATAGGGTCTTCCCTCGTTCCGGTGTGACCGGCAATTGTACACCCCATTCGCGCCGGGACTCCCCCTCACAGCTGCCACACAAGGCGTGGCGTCCCTTTCCTGCGCCTGCATGACTGTTCCGCACACACAAGGATTTGATGTCTAACGCTCCTTTTCAACAACCGCCGCCGCCAAACGTTATCTACCCCATGCATACCAATAGAGATACCGACCTCCTTGCCCTGCGCCCTGCCGTGCCGGCCGACCTGACAGCGGATACCGAAAACAGCCCAGGCCATTTCATGCACGCTACCCTGCGGCCCATATGCAAGTTGCAAAACGAATTGCTGCTGCACCTCTTCCGGCAGTACATCCACAAAACGAAGGACAGCTTCCTGCAGCTCAGTCCGGCCAAACGCATGGAATTCATTGCCCACAGCATACAGCGGGACCTGCGCTTCCGCAGCTTTTTGTCCGGCGTCGTCATCGGTCATTTTACCGAAGCGGAATGGCATGTTTTTGCCGCCCACGAACAGGAGATTTCCCGCCGCCTGAGCGAGCTGCTGATACAGCGCCTGAGCGATCAGGTAGAGCGCTTGGTGTGAAGGGATTGTGCGGGAAGTCCGATTACGAAACTGTCGAATTTTCGCAATCGCATGCTACAACCGCTCCCACGCCGCCTTCTCCATCCTGAAAATATTCACCGGCATGCCGTAAAATTCGGTGGTTCTGTAAACCGTCATGCCGTTTTTGCGGGCTACCTTTTCGGATTGGATGTTCTCCACGTGGATGATGGAGATCAAGTGTGGGGTGAAGTTGTTTTCAAAAGCAAAGTCCCGGCATTTGCGGGCCGCCTCTGTAGCGTAGCCTTTATTCCAGTATTTGGGGAGGATGGAATAGCTCACCTCAAGCTCCTTTATGTCGTCCACGACTTGTACCAACAAGCCGGCCTGCCCTACAATCTCGCCGGTGGATTTGTCTGTCAATATGTTCATGCCGCCGCGGTCCTCTTTATAGCGATTCTCCACGCCGGTGAACCACTTTTCACAACGTGCTTCAGGGGTGGGCAAATCAGCCAAACCTACGAACCGCATCACTTCCACATCCTGTACCATGTCGAGCCAGGCATTGAAGTCGCTGCGTTGTAATAGCCTGAAAGCCAGTCTTTCCGTTTCTTCTCCGTCGAGCATGTATTTCATCGGCGCATTGTTTGAAGCAGATAACAATTCCAGGAAGGGATTTGGTTTTATGTTATACTTGATAGCCAGTGGTTTGCGAACTTTGACAACAAATCCCTTACACACTTTGCCCAAAAGTCAGCAAATTGTTATCCGGGTCAAGTAGTGAAAACTCCTTTTGCCCCCAGGGCTTTATTTCCATTTGCCCATTGGGATGTATGCTTGTTTTCTTTTCCAGCAATGTTTGATAAAATTTATCAATGTCGTCAGTTCTGATGTAAACCTGTCCATAGTTTTCTTTTGGGTCAAGCGTTTTGAACTCAAAGAAATGAATTTGGACACTGTCCTTTCGCAACATCAGGTACCCATCAAAATCGGCAACTCCAAGCTCTTGGAAGCCTAACTTGCCGATGTAAAATTCCCTTGTTGCAGTTTTGTCCCGCATGGGCAACTTCGGGTGAATGTCTGTAAGCATAATTATTTTTTAATTTGTAGTCCCTTTAATTTCGATCACGTTGTAAATCACCGGCGTCGTACTTAGGAAGAGATATACCGGACGAGTGGGGCGGCAGGCATTTTTTTCACACTACTTTTCATACGCTTTCATAACAGCAGGCGTCATCGTGCAAATGATAATGAGCAGCCCCGTAAAAATCATGACCGGCTGCAGCCAGAAATACTGTGTCATTACCAACTGCACGGTGATCCATGTAATCACGATGATGCCTGAATACAAGGAGTATGTCCAGGCCCAATGCCTGTTGCGGTAAATGTTGAGTCTATCAGGCCACTTCCAGCCCGGTTTCAGCAGCAAGCCGGCAAATACAAACAAGGGAAGCAATCCGTTGATTGTGAAGAGTATAAAACCCGGTATGAGATAATCTTTGAAAGGTGAATACTCAAGCCATTCCGGTTGCATACCAAGCAAGGAGCCATCGGGCTTGAGGAGCAACATCCCGCCTCCGAATAACCCGCCGGCGCCGAGAAAGAGATGGAGGACAAGAAGTGGGTAAAGAAAAAATGGACGTTTCATAGTAATTCAAATTTTTTCCAAGCATCTAAGATTGGATGTACCGGTCGGCTCGCAACCCATAGCATCCCCGAAGAGAAGCCCTTCAACGGGGTCTATATAACAAGCCAATTCATCCCAAATCATCGGGGCAATGGAGGTAAAAAATTCCAAGCCGAGCAAATGTCGCTTGTTTAAGTCAATGCCGCCAAAACCTTTATAAAAAGGTGGCGGTAAGAACGGCATTTTTTTCATGGCAAAATGTGATAAAAAAGTGCATTGTATGTGTACAGCTAACCTCCCTTCAGCACCTCCTCCACCATTACCTTCACAAATCGCCCCGGTTCTTCATGCATGGGACAATGGGCGGAATGCTCAAAAGTGTAGAACCCCTTCGCGGGCGCCTCAATCTGCTCCAAGTAATCTTTCGATAAGTCGTAATTAACGGTATAATCGTGTTTGCCGCACAGGAAATAAACGGGAATTTCCAGCCGGGGCGCCTGTACGGTCAGATCGGTGCTGAGAACCCGTGCAATCAATTCAGTTTCGGAAGCCAGCCGCAATTTGGCCCTCCATAGATTGATCTTTTCTTTGGCTGTATATGCCCTGCATTGCATCACCGGTAAAAAGATGCCGGAGATGACGGACTTCATGTCGCGCATGGTGCCGATGCCGAGTTGGTGCATGGCAGGGTCGCGCACCGGCGATCTGAAATAGGAGATCAATTCATTTTCCGATTCGGAGAGATCGTATTGCTCAAGCTTTTGCACCATTTTCGCATTGCCCAGCTTGGTATATTGCTCTATCATGTACCTGTGGGCCAGCTTTTCGGATTCCGCCTGCCGGGCCATCTGCGCCACGCCGATGTAGGAATGGTACAGTTCCGGCGCCGCTGCGGCTGTCTGTATGCCGAGGAAGGAGCCCCAGGAATGCCCCATAAGGTATATCTTGTCCTGCCCGAAGCGCTCGCGCAGGTAATGGGTCACCTCAATGGCATCGGAAATGAGCTTTTCCACTGTTATGTCCGCGGGCGAAAGACTTGGATTGGCGGAAATTCCCCCGCCGGTTTGCTCCCAGTAGCAAACGGTGAAGTGATCCTCCAGGCCGGTGGGGAATTTTTCGGTGAGGAAATAGGTGGGCATCCCCGGGCCGCCATGCAGGAAGAGCAGCACCGGGTTTTGGGCATTCTTGCTCTTGATGAACATGCCCTGCCGCGTGCCGTCTATGTTCACGAAGGTTTTTTCTGCAATGCTGCCGGGCAGCGGCTTGCCGCTGTCATCCAGGAAAGGCGCCGGTTTTCCGGGGCTGCTGACCCATAACAAGATTCCGGGTATGAGGAAAAGGAGGAATACTATGGCAAGCAAGGTCCACATAATTCGCGCGTATTTAGGCCGGGTTGGTTTGTGCCGCATTTTCACCGGTTGAAAATCAAAAATAATTGCTCCTTGGGAATGTTGAGCCAAGGCGTAAACACCGAAGGCGCGCCATGGCCTATGGTCAGGAATATGTACATCAGAGTATAGGCGCAGATGGGGATCAGGATGTAAATGAAGCCCAACGCGAAGTAATTGGGCTTGCCCAAAAGCCTCTCAAAGGATTGCTTCGGCTTGGTGATGGTCAGTGGATAGTCGCGGATGGAAGGAAGCATATCGGCAGTTGTGTCCATCTGCAAAGCTAATATGAAATCCTTGCTAATCCCTGGAATATATGCACAAAAGGCATTCCGTGAAAATTCGTGGAATTCGTGGACAAAAACGGCGGGAGGTAGGAAATCTGCGCAATCAGTGGACAAAATATTCTACTCCGGAATCGGCAAATTATGCAGCCTCAAAAAGGACAGCTTGTCCCAATAGCCCCGCTGGAAAATGATCCGGTCGTTCCGCACCTGGAAAAAGCCGCATCCGCGCAACCCGTTGGGGTCTTTCCACTCCAGGATGGCCCATTCTCCATCCTGGAACAGGTTCTCCGGAATGCAGGTCATTTCTGCAACGGCAAATTCACCGGCAAACATTTTTCTGATGGCCGACCTTCCCACCAACGGCTCGTTGGCTACCTGGTGATTGACCGCGTCTTCGGCGTAGAGACCGGCGAGCGCTTCCACATCCTCGCGGTTGAAGGCGTCGACCCATTTTTGTACGAGTTCTTTTGGAGACATGGTTACTCTATAAATTGGAGTGCTAAGGTTTTAAATCCTTCGGAGCTAATTCGTCAACCAGTGCAAGCAATGAAAAAGAAATTTGGCTCATTGAAATAGAATAATCCTCCCTGGGTATTGTGCCTGCTAAATTTTCTGATTTGATAGTCCCATACCGGGAAAAAACAGTAACGAATCGGTTAAAAATTTCAGTACTGGATTTAACATTACCCTTGACCTTCTCATACAAGTCCTCAACCTTACTATCGGCTATCAAGTGTTTTAAATCTTCTTTCAGCTTGGTAATTCTTGAATTATTTTGGCGAGGGTCTGCCAAGTCAATATTGGAGTTTAATTGACTAACTAAATTCAGCAACGAATTTTTTTCTTCTTCGAGGTTAGATATCCTTAGTTTCAGAAAATCAAATTCAGCTTGTTCAATTGGAGACAAATTCACTGTCCCTGCAATTCTCTTTTTAATCGCACCAATTTGAGGATTTATGAAATCCAGCCTTGTATTGATCACTCCCGCGATAACCTGGCTGTTCGTCGAATTACTTCCGTCAATCTGGATTGACTCGCCGGTTGGCGTATCAATCATAAGTATTCCGTTTTGATTCAGGCTAAAGTGATTAGAATCCATGTTTTTTTATTTTTGATAGTGGGCGAGATTTTGATCATGAATCGGCGTGGAGGAAATACCCTGCTACTTCTCCCTTGTCCGCACCCTCGCAGGCAAAGTTACCCCCCAAGTCTGCCAAAGTCAACACCCGCCCGCAAAAAGTTCCGGAATAGTCCTACTTTTGCGTGTTCAAACCAGCAGCCAAGCGCACACCATGAAGATCAAAGTCGGTATATTTTTCGGAGGCCCCTCCCGCGAGCGCGAGATTTCCTTTGCCGGGGGACGCACCGTGTATGACAACCTCAACAAAACCCTCTTCGAACCAGTACCCGTTTTTATTGACAGCCGGCGCCACTTTGTCCTACTCGAGTGGCCCTACATCTATAAAGGCACCATACGCGACTTCTACCCGCCGGTGGAATTCCTCCCGGAGTCGCCCCATGAATTCCAGGTGTACATTGAAAGCCTGGGCGACTTGCATCCGGAGGAGATAGACGCGCTCACCGCCCGCGTAGGCAGGCGCATCGCGCCGGAGGAACTTCCCGGACTGATGGACCTTGCCTTCCTGGCCCTGCACGGCGAATACGGGGAAGACGGACAGATACAGCGCCAACTCGACGAGCTTGGCATTCCCTATACCGGCAGCGGCATACGCGCTTCAGAGATCGGCATGGACAAGGCCCTGCAAAAGGAACTTCTGCCGCAGCAAGGTTTTGATGCGCCGAAGGTATTCTCCATCCACCGCGAAGAATGGACGGCCTCCGAAACCGGGCAGGAATTTTTCAGCCGGGCCGCCGGTACCATCGGTTTCCCCTTGGTAGTGCGCCCGGCCAATCAAGGCTCCTCCATCGGCGTATCCATCGTGGAAGCGCCGGGCAACGATGAGGCCTTCCGCGATGCCGTCAACCGCGCCTTCTTCCGCGAGATCATCCCGGTACAGGCCTGGCGTGCCAACAGCCAATTTGAAAAGGTGGATTACCTGCGCCTGCTTACCGACATCCGCGACGGGCTGGGATTCCCCATGACCGCCACCTTCGAAGGGCAAAGTGCCCTGGTGTATCATCCCGAAAGTTTGCTGAACCATTTGGATAAACTGGCGCGCAAAGCGCTGCCCGGTTCCGAGGCGGTATTTGTACTCGAAAGCGCGCTCGATGAGCGGGCGGTCATCGTGGAGGAATTCATCTATGGACGCGAGTTTTCCTGTATCGTCATTCGCAAGCAAGACGGATCGGCCGTGGCGCTGCCTCCCACCGAAATAGTGAAGGGAAGCGAGGTGTTCGACTATCGCTCCAAGTACATGCCCGGCATGTCGCGCAAGGAAACGCCCATCCGCCTGCCGGATGCGCAGATCGAGGCCATCCGGAGCGAATGCGAGCGGCTTTTCCATGCGCTCGGTTTCGGCGTGTATGCCCGTATTGACGGTTTCATAACCGATGAAGGGCGGATTTTCCTCAATGATCCCAATACCACCTCCGGGATGATGCCCTCTTCTTTCTTTTTCCACCAGGCGGCGGAGATCGGGTTGAATCCTTCGCAGTTCCTCACCTACATCGTGCGCACTTCCCTGCAGGAACGCATCGCCGAACATCCCGGCCGGGAAGCATACCGGGATTTAATGTCCCGCTTGGACCAGTCGATCGAGGATATGAAAGTGGAGGCTGCGCAAAAGCTCAAGATCGCGGTGATCCTCGGCGGGTATTCTTTTGAAAGGCACATCTCGGTAGAGAGCGGGCGCAACGTGTTTGAAAAGCTGTCCAGTTCCGACAAGTACGAACCCATCCCGGTTTTCCTTGCAGGCGACGAGAAAGACTTCGACTTTTTCCAACTGCCCGTCAACCTCCTGCTCAAAGACAATGCCGACGACATTCGCGACAAGATCCGCTCGTGGCATCCACACCCGGTCATCGAATCCATCAAGCTGCAATGTGTGGAACTCACGGCCAAATACGCATCGCAAGATGTGGTTTTTGAACCTGCCGCACTCAGTTTAGACGATATTCAGCGCATGGCCGACGGGGTGTTCATCGCCATTCACGGCCGCCCCGGCGAGGACGGCCATCTGCAAAAAGAACTTGAAAAACGCGGAATTCCCTACAACGGCTCCGACGCGGCTTCCTCGGCTATCACCATTGACAAGTTCCACACCCTGCAAACGCTCAAGCGCAATGGGTTTAAAGTGACGGAGCAATTGCTCGTCAACCGGGCCGAATACGATTCAGACGCAGAAGGCTTCTATCGCCGGGTGGAGAGCATGTTCAACTACCCCTTCATAGCCAAGCCGGTAGACGACGGGTGCTCCTCCGCTGTAAAGGTGCTCAACAACCGCTCGCAGTTAGAGGCCTTCACCCGGATGATGTTTCGCCCGGAGGAACAGGAAAGCCCCGAGGCGCGGCGGGTATTGAGGCTCAAACCCAAAGAGGAGTTCCCCCGGAAGCGGCAAATCCTCTTCGAAGCGCTCATCACCGAGCAAAATGCGGCGCGGTTCCTCGAAGTGACCGGCGGCCTGCTCACCCGCTATGGACCCGACGGCGCACTGGAATACGAGGTTTTTGAGCCTTCCGAGGCCCTTGCCGGCGGCGAGGTACTTTCCTTGGAGGAAAAATTTCTCGCCGGCGAAGGACAAAATATCACCCCCGCCCGCTTTGCTCCCGATGCAGAGGGATACCGCAAAATTGCGCGCCAGGTGAAAAGCGACCTGGAGCGCGCTGCCCGCATCCTCGGAGTGCAGGGATATGCCCGGATTGACGCCTTTGTGCGCATCTTTGAAGACGGGCACGTCGAAACGATCATCATAGAGGTCAATTCCCTTCCCGGCATGACGCCTGCCACCTGCATCTTCCACCAGGCGGCCATCAACGGGTTCAAGCCATATGATTTCATAGACCAAATCCTGGCCTTCGCTTTTCAACGCAAGGCAATGGCGGAGGAGGCTCTCCGGCAACCGGCAGTATCGCCGGCAACTCCGCCTGAGTTAGATGTACTTCCCATGCCCGTGGTCCAACAGGTTTCCAAGCCCGAAAAGAGTTACTTCGGGCAGCCCCCTGATACGAAAGGCAGCGGGGATTCGCCTCAAAGAAATCCCGAATTTGAAGGCAGTACCGGCCGGGTCATCACCTATTATCTTAGCCAAATGGCGCAATTTCTTCGCTCTCCCATATTCCTGCGCAACCTCGTCGCCCTGGCGGGCTTTGTTTTCATCGCTGTGGGCGCCCTGCAGCTGGGGCTTCGCATCTACACGCGTCACAGCGAGTCGGTCCAGGTGCACGATTATATCGGAATGAGGTTAGACGAGGCCATTTCCAAGGCTCGCAGCCGCAACTTCCGGGTAGTAGTTACCGACTCTATCTTCAAAGTGGATCAACCGCCCAATGTAGTGCTCGACCAAACGCCGCGGCCCCTGAGCCGCGTGAAGGAACGCCGGCGCATATATCTGACTATCACAAAGGAAACGCCGGATATGGTAGCGCTGCCCGATATGGTGGGCAGTTACAATTACGATCAGTACTCGCGCAAACTGGCATGGGTGAACGTGCGTTCCAAAGTGCGCGAGCGGCAGTTTGACGCCAAACAAGAGGAGAACATGATCCTTCACTTCTACTATAATGGCGAAAAATTCACCGAGCGCGATATCCGCAACGGCATGAAGGTGCCTATGGGGTCCACCCTGGAGTTTGTAGTTACCGAGCGGCTCACCGGCATGGTAGCCGTACCTGACCTTGTATGCAAAACCTACGAAGAGGCCGTTTTTATCATTTCTTCCTTCAATCTCAACATCGGTACCATCTACGGCGACGGCCCCGGCCGGGATATGTTCTATATCTGGAAACAGGACCCCGAGTTTGCCCCGGGCGTCACCCTGCCCCCGGGCCGGCAGATAGACTTGTACCTGACGGCGGAGCGGCCGGCGGAATGCGGCGGCGGGGAGGAGGAGTGAGTGAAATGTAAAACCGCAAAACCGCAAAACTGCAAAATGTAAAAGTGAGACGTACACTTTTGCGGTTTTAAATTTTTGCGGCTTAAGGGTTTTCGGCACAAGAGCCAGGGTTGAAGTTTCAATAAATACCTGTACTTTTGAACAAAAAAAACACCATGCTATGAAAAACCTCATCGTCATCATTTCATTGTCTTTCCTGGTCTTTGGATGCAGGGACGGAGAAGCCGGTTACAATTACGATGATTCATATACCAAAGAAGAAAGCGCGCAGCTTCCAAAAGGTAATTGGGATGATCCGGAATCATCCCCCGAGGCCGGGGCAGCGCCTGATATGGATCAGTTCCTGGAAGGCGAAGGCCAACCCGAAGGCCGCAGCGATATCCCCGTTCCCACTGCGCCCAAGATCATCCGCAACGCCGATGTATCCCTCAAGGTAGAAGATTACGCCAAAGGCCGCGAAGCGCTTGGTCAATTGGTGCAGCGCAGCGGAGCTACCATTGCGCACGAGTCTGAGGTGCGCTCCTCTTACGAGATCAGGAACCGTTTTGTCATTCGCCTGGCGCCGGAAAAGTTGGACAGCTTCATCACAGGCTTAGAAGCGCTTGCCATGCATGTGGAGAGTAAAAGCATCGACAGCCGCGATGTCACCCGGGAGTTTGTGGACATGGAAACCCGCCTCGCCGCCAAACGCGCCACTCTCGACCGCTACCGGGAAATCCTTCGCTCCGCCAAAAACGTGCAGGAGATATTGGCAGTAGAACAACAATTGCGCGCCATCATCGAGGAGATCGAATCCGTGGAAGGCCAATTGCGCTACCTGCGCGACCAGGTGCAACTCAGTACCGTCAATCTCACCCTCTACCAGGAATTCGACCGGCCCGACGTGGTGCGGCCTTCCTTCTGGAAGCGCATCGGGAGCGGCTTTTCACAGGGCTGGTTTACGTTTCTGGACATCCTGGTAGGACTGGTTTATATCTGGCCCATCGCCCTGATCATCGCCGGCGTGTCGTGGTGGATTGTACGCCAGATCAGAAGGCGAAAGAAAGCTTGATAATGCCTTGAAATAATTGGACACTTTCCTGTAGGTTGGCAACCGCGCCTTCCTGCCCGCGCCCTCTGGCGTGGCAGGCGGGCGTCGCGGCAAGCTTTTTCCTTTTTCCTTTTTACTTTTTACTTCTTTTGAGCCGGCCTCCTCTTCGATAAGAGGAATTTTCTTCACTGAATCAAGAGAGCAATTCTGAGGCGCTTTTATCACTTCCCCTCCAGCAAAAAAGCCTCCAATCTTTTGTTGAGTGCCTCCGGCTGTTCCAAAATGGCGGCATGGCCCGCATTGGGAAGTTCCCAAAGTACGGCGCCGGGGATGCGGTCGGCCATATACCGGCTGTACCAGGGCACTTTGAGTATATCGGCGCCGGGGGAAACGATGAGCGTGGGCGCGTTGATCTGGGGTAGCTGATCCCGGATATCAAATTGGAGAAAGGCGTCGCACAGCCTGATGAAGCCCTCGAAATAATCGGGCGGGAAAGAAGAGATGCGTTCAATGCTGTTGCGGAGTAGATCAGGGTTGGCGCCCAGATACCGGCCCGAAAAAGAAAAAGCTGCCACGAGTTCGTACAACCAGTCGGCGGAAAAACGGGCCGCTCTTCGCCAGAGCTGCACCTGCAGGCGCAGCAGGGCGTCGGAACAAGGAACGGAGGCAATGACGCTCAGGGTTTTCACCCGTTGGGGATATTTGAGTGCAAAGATCATCCCCACTTCGCCGCCATAAGAGGTGCCTGCAATGTGGCAGCGCTCAATACCGAGATGGTCGAGAAGGCAAGCCAGGTCATCTGCATGGACCTCCATGGAATAATTTTCCCGGCTCCGGCCGCTGAGCAGTTGGTCGCGAAAATCGTGAAAAATGCACTGGTATCTTTGAGCGAAATGCCGGCGCTGCAGCGCCCATGAAGCAATGCTCATCATGATGCCATTGAGGAAAACCAAGGGTTCTCCGTCGCCTTCGGTTTCGTATCCGATGAAGGTATCGGCAAGTTGAAGTTGCGGCATGAGCGGGTCAGAGGCCGAAGCCGAGTGAGAGATAGATCACCATGTTGCGGTCTTGGTCATCCCGGAGTATGTAGTTGCGGTTGGTATCGAGCGTTCTTTTGGAAAGGTCCTGTTGGTTGTTGGTCACATCCAATAAACCGTAATGAATCCTGCCTCCGAGAAAGAGCGACTTATTGAAAAAAAACGAAAGCCCTCCGACCGCGCCGATATCCAGGAACCTGTAGAGTTTCTGGCCGTTGTCCACCCCCTCGTAGTATGCCCCGATGGTGAGCGGAATCTCCACCGGCCTGCCCTCGATGAGCCGGGATTCAAAATCCGCGGCGATTTTCTCGCGATAGGTATCAGAACGATACCGGTGTTCGAGGTTTATGGTGAAGGGATCGATGTTGGCCCCCAGGGTGCTGCGGCCGCTGTAGGTTAATTCGCCGAAACCGCGAGACCCTACGAGGATTGCCGTGTTGATGCCCGCGGATATTTCCAATGGGCCTAAACGGGTATAGGCCGTCAGCGGCAATTCCAGGTAGGAATTGGTCACGTCCATACTCACCCTCCGCGTACCCACGCTGTAGATCGGCGGCCCTACTACAGGTTCGAAGACCCAGAAAGAAGGGCCGTCATATTCGTAATTGAGGCCCTTTTGAGCATACAGCAGGTCGGCGCGCAGGCCGAACAAATCCGACAAGCGAAAATTGAAGGTGGGCCCTACATGGAAACCGGAAGAAAATTTGAATTCCTCTAAGTTTTGGCCGTCATCGCCGGTTTCGGAAGGGCCGGAAAACCTGGAAAAAGTCAAACCGGCCCGGAATCCGCCGGAAAATACCTGTTGGCCGTAGGAAGTCGAAACGGCTGCCAGGAAAACCAATATCAAAAGCCTTTTCATGTGCAATGCAAATTAGCTAATTAAAAAAATCCTTTCTGAGGAAATGCGGCATACGATGCCTGTCCGGGGGCGAATATAGGCCGGTTCAGCCGAATTGACAATAATCAGTCCCTGCCGTGATAGAAATCATTCCATAAAACTGTGCATAGGGCGTACTTAGTGGCTGTTTTACACGAATACCTGAACAGACAAAATTAGTTATTATGCAAGCGGACAAAAAATACGTGTATGTCTTCGGCGGCGGAACAGCCGACGGCAACGCAGGCATGAAGAGCCTGCTCGGCGGAAAAGGCGCCAACCTCGCTGAAATGTGCCTCCTCGGCATACCCGTTCCGGCCGGCTTCACCATTACCACCGAAGCCTGTACCATCTACACTGAAAAAGGACGCGACCATGTACAAAGCCTCCTGGAAGAGGAGGTGCGGCAAGGCGTGGCTTTTGTGGAGAACCTGATGGGCAAGCGGTTCAACGATCCCGCCGACCCCCTGCTGCTCTCGGTGCGATCGGGCGCCCGCGCTTCCATGCCGGGCATGATGGATACCGTCCTCAACCTCGGCCTCAACGACGTAGCTGTGGAAGGCTTGGCCGCCAAATCGGGCAACGAACGGTTCGCCTGGGATTCCTACCGTCGTTTTGTACAAATGTACGGCGACGTGGTCATGGACCTCAAGCCCGAATCAAAAGAGGATGAAGACCCGTTCGAGGTCATCATACACGAACTCAAAAAAGAGCGAGGGGTCAATTTGGACACCGAGCTCGACGTCAATGACCTCAAAGAAATGGTGCGCCGTTTCAAAATGCTGATCCGCGACAAGAAAGGCCGCGATTTCCCCACCGATCCCTGGGAACAACTATGGGGCGCCGTCATGGCTGTTTTCCAAAGCTGGAACAATGAACGCGCGCAGGTGTATCGCAGTCTCAACGGCATTCCCGAAAGCTGGGGCACCGCTGTGAACGTGCAGGCTATGGTCTTCGGCAATATGGGCGACAACAGCGCCACAGGCGTGGCTTTCACCCGCGACGCCGGTACGGGTGAAGATATTTTCAACGGTGAATTCCTCGTCAATGCCCAGGGCGAAGACGTGGTGGCCGGCATCCGTACTCCGCAGCAGATCACCCGTGAAGGCTCCCGGCGCTGGGCGGCACTGGCAAGGGTTTCTGAAGAAGAACGCCGCGCCAAATATCCTTCCCTGGAGGAGATCATGCCCGAGGCTTTCGCTCTGCTGATGGAAGCGGAAACCACCCTGGAAAACCACTACCGCGACATGCAGGACTTGGAGTTCACCATCCAGGACGGCAAACTGTGGATGCTCCAGACTCGCAACGGCAAGCGCACCGGCGCAGCCATGGTCAAAATCGCTATGGATATGCTCCGCCAGGGCATGATTGACGAGCGCGCTGCTGTGCTCCGCGTTGACCCGGTTCGCTTGGATGATTTGCTCCACCCCGTGTTTGACCAACAGGGGCTCAAAGCAGGCAAAGTGATCGCCCGCGGCCTGCCGGCCTCCCCCGGCGCTGCCACCGGCCAGATCGTGTTCTTCGCCGACGAGGCGGAAACATGGGCCAACCAGGGCAAAGCCGTCGTCCTGGTTCGCACGGAAACCTCGCCGGAAGACCTCCGCGGAATGAACGCTGCCAAAGGCATCCTCACCGCGCGCGGCGGTATGACCTCTCACGCTGCCGTGGTGGCGCGGGGTATGGGCAAATGCTGCGTTTCAGGCGCAGGCGCCGTGCATGTGGACTACCGCGCCCGCACCATGCTCGTGGATGGCGTTACCTATAAAGAGGGCGACTGGATATCTCTCAACGGCTCTACAGGGGAAGTGCTGGAAGGCAAAATACCCACCCGTGAAGCCGAGTTGACCGGCGACTTCGGCACACTCATGGAACTGGCCGACAGTTTCCGCCGGATGGCTGTGCGCACCAATGCCGACACGCCGGAAGAAGCCCGGGTGGCACGCAAATTCGGCGCGCAAGGTATAGGCCTGTGCCGCACCGAACACATGTTCTTCGAGGGCGATAGAATCGTGGCCATGCGCGAGATGATTCTGTCGGAAGACAAGGCCGGCCGGCGCAAAGCATTGGCCAAGCTCTTGCCCATGCAGCGCAGCGACTTTGAAGGCCTTTTTGAGGCCATGCACGACCTTCCCGTCACCATTCGCCTCCTCGATCCTCCTCTACATGAATTCGTACCACACGAAGAAGAAAACCAGCGGCAAATGGCCGCCGACATGGGCGTTCCACTGGAAACCATCAAACACCGCGTGGAAGAACTGCACGAGTTCAACCCCATGATGGGCCACCGCGGATGCCGCCTGGGCATTACCTATCCGGAGATCACCGAGATGCAGGCCCGCGCCATCATCGAGGCTGCGCTCAATGTGAAAGCCAGAGGCTTTGTAGTGAAACCCGAGATTATGATCCCGCTCATCATTTCTCTACGGGAGTTTAAAGAGCAGGAGGGCAGGATCCGCAGGGTAGCAGAAGAAGTCTTCGCCGAGCGCGGCGACCGCATTGATTACCTCGTAGGTACCATGATCGAAACGCCGCGTGCCGCCATGGTGGCCGACAATATCGCCCGGGGAGCAGAGTTCTTCTCCTTTGGCACCAACGACCTGACGCAACTCACCATGGGCTTCTCCCGCGATGACGCCGGCAAGTTCCTGCCGCTGTACGTCAAGTGGGGCCTGCTCGAATCCGATCCGTTTAAATCGCTCGATCAGAAAGGCGTCGGCCTGCTGGTAGATGCAGCCGTGAAAAAGGGCCGCGAAACCAATCCCGGTCTCCACTTCGGTGTGTGCGGCGAACACGGCGGGGATCCCTCATCGGTAGAGTTTTTCTACAAGGTCGGCCTCGATTACGTAAGCTGTTCGCCTTTCCGGGTGCCTATCGCTCGGCTCGCAGCCGCGCAGGCGGCCCTGAAATATGACCGGGTGGCGGAACCGGTGTGATTTTTTCCGCAGGGTAGAGACGCGATGCATCGCGTCTCTACCTGTTTTATTGCGGCCCTTTTTATTTCATGTCGATTTCAGAATATTCGTAATATTGCGGCGTATTATTCATTCACCCAATATTGCGACTGGTCACATGAAAAATTTCCGTTTCTTTTTCCTTCTTCTCGGCGTTTTACTTGCGTTTCAATTACCGGCACAAGACAAGGCCGACGAAAATCTCAATAAAGTCATCCGCAAACACGGTCTCGAACAAAGCCGGGTCTTTGATATCGCCGGCATGATGACCGATGTGTACGGCCCGCGCCTCACCGGGTCGCCGCAACTCGACCGCGCGACCGACTGGGCGTTGAAAACCCTCAAGGAGTGGGGCATGGACAATGTACATACCCAAGAGTGGGGCCCTTTCGGCAGAGGTTGGGAACTCAAGCGATTTCATTTAGACTGCGAGGCGCCCATGCCTTTCCCCGTCATAGCCTATCCCAAAGCATGGTCTCCTTCCACCAAGGGCCGTATTACCGGGGAGGTAGTGTATCTCGAAGCCGGCAATGAGGAAGAGTTGGCCCAATACAAGGGCAAGCTCAAGGGTAAATTTGTTTTGTTGGATACCATCAGGGACGTGGCGCCTGAGTTCGAAGCCCAGGCGCGCCGCTACAACTCAGAAGACTTGCTCAAAATGGCCAACGCGCCCATGCCTACGCCCTTCGGTTTCCGGAATTGGGGCAGTGGGCAGCGCTTTTCCACTACGCTTTGGGAATTCCTCTATGCGGAGCAGCCCGCCGCCGTCATTGACCGCAATTTCAAGGGAGAACTCGGCACCGTGTTCGCCACCGGCGCCCGTGCCCGCAAGGGCAACGCCCGCGATAAAGACGCCGAAGTGCTTCCCCAACTCACCATGAGCGCCGAGCACTACAACCGCATTTTCCGCTTGTTGCGCAAAGGCATACCGGTGCGCCTCGGCATGGAGATCGCTGCTGAATATTCCAATCCCGGGGGCATGTCGCGCAACATCATCGCAGAAATACCCGGCACCGACCTCAAGGACGAAGTAGTCATCTTCGGCGCGCACTACGATTCCTGGCACCTCGGCACCGGCGCTACCGACAACGCCGCCGGTTCGGCCGTGATGATGGAAGCGGCCCGCATCCTGCTGGAAACCATAAAAGAATCCGGCGTGCAGCCGCGCCGTACGCTTCGTCTCGCGCTGTGGACGGGCGAGGAACAAGGCCTGCTCGGCTCTCGGGCATATGTGAGGGAGCACTATGCGGAGTTGGACTCCATGGGCAGCGTGATCCGCTACAAGCCGGCCCAGGAAAAAGTGTCGGCTTACTACAACTTAGACAATGGCACGGGGAAAATTCGCGGGATATATCTGCAAGGCAACCCTGCCGTGCAATCCATATTCCGCAACTGGCTCGACCCATTCAAGGACCTCGATGCCAATACCATCACCTGGTCGAATACCGGCGGCACCGACCACCAATCCTTCGACCGCGTGGGCATCCCCGGCTTCCAGTTCATACAGGATCCGGTAGCTTATTCCACCCGCACCCACCACTCCAATATGGACAATTTCGATCATCTTGTAGAGGAAGACCTCAAGCAGGCCGCTACCATAGTAGCTTCCCTTGTGTTGCATACCGCTCAGCGGCAGGAGATGCTCCCGCGCAAGGCACGCGAAGAGGAAGCGCCGAGGCGGCAGCCGAGCGGGGGTAGGTAAGAAATCCAAAAGATCGGCAAGGACAAAGGGAACTACGACAGAAATCGGAGGTTTTATTCAAAACAACAATGAGATGGCGCCTCTTGATAATATTCAAATATGATACTGTATCAGAGGATGTGATTTGGCTAATCTCGGTAAAGTATTTGCCAATTCTCTACAACGATATCAATAGCCTTATTAGCGACAACAAAATGCCTTTTCAATGATGGTCACCAAAGAAGATTTCATCAAAGCCGCCGAACCCGCCCTGAACCGCCTCCGGGCCAAGTATCCCAACCCTAAGGAAGATCTCTACGTGTCGGACGTGGTAGACGACGAAGGGCATCAGTACGTCAATTTGGTGCAGGAGGGCGGCGGCGTACTCGGCATCGCCCTGCTGGGCTACACCTACACCTTGGAACAACTCGGCATCCGCTTTATGAAAATGGCGGGTACCAGCGCCGGAGCCATCAATACCATGATGCTGGCTGCGCTGGGCGAGAAGCACGAGATGAAATCGCTCAAAATATTGGATTTGCTCAGCAGCAAAAATCTGTTCGATTTTGTGGACGGAGGAAAATTGGTGCGCACATTGGTCAGGAATCTCATTACCTCCACGGGGTTTTTCCAACGCATTCTGCGCTGGTCCGTGGTCACACTCGCCGTTTTCATCCTGGCGCTTTTTGCACTCATCTACTTCCTTGGAAAGGCTTACTTCGGCCTGCCGTTTTGGGTGGCGGGCGTACTTTTTTTCATTGCTGCAGTGCTGATCTTATACTCCCTTTTGTGGGCGAAGCGCCGTAGCAAGGACTTCTATCGCGCCGAGTTCGGCCTCAATCCGGGCAACGATTTCATGAATTGGGTGTCCGGGATTTTGAAAAACCACGGCATTCACAACCTGCGCGACCTCAGGGAGCACATTGAAAAAACGCCCCCCGGCGGATTCAAGCTGCGGCGGGAGAAAAACCAGGAAGACCTCGGCGATCTGAACAAGCCCCAAATGGAAAATTTCCTCGTGCTGGTAGCCTCCGACATTACCAACCAGATCAAGGTGGAATTTCCGCGCATGTGGAACCTTTACTGGCCCGACGAAGAGTCGGTCAACCCGGCCGGTTTCGTGCGCGCTTCCATGTCTGTACCTGTTTTTTTCCGGCCTTTTACTTCGCCGCGTATCGATCCCAAGGCGTTTGCGGGCCGGTGGAGCTTGATCGTAGGGCCTGAAGGCGCTGCGCGCGTAGCCCCGCAGTCCCGTTTTGTGGATGGAGGTATCATCTCCAACTTCCCGATCAACGTGTTCTACAATCCTTCCGTGAACGAGCCGCGCCTGCCCACTTTCGGCATCATGCTGGAAGACGCCGATCCGCCCACGCCTTCGGAAGGCTACAAGAACTTCTTCAGTTTTGCCGGCGCCATGTTCAGCACCTTGCGTTTTCACTACGACAAGGAGTTCCTCATCAAGCATGCCGACTTCCAAAAGACCATCGGCGAAATTGACGTGCGGGGCATCAACTGGCTCAACTTCAATCTCAGCGACCAGGAGAAGCTCGAATTATTCCGCCGTGGCGCTAATGCCGCCGCCGATTTCTTCCTCGGCAAGCAAGACCCGCTGCACGAGCCGCTGCCCGCCGAACAGGAAGCAGCGCCCAAGGCCAAAACACGGGCTGCCAAAGGCAAAGCGGAGGCCGGTTTTGACTGGGAGTATTACAAGCGCTACCGGAATGTGCGAAAGCGGAGAATGGGGTTCTGA
>CAZNYK010000016.1:0-27537 GCA_964577215.1 uncultured Saprospiraceae bacterium | reverse complement strand
TTCGCACATGGCTTTTTCATTGCTTTTTTTACTGGCAACCCAATTCCTGCCCGCTTCTCCTGCCGCGCACGACCTCAAGTTGAGCGTCTGCGAGATGGTCTATCAGCCTGGAAATGAAGTTTTTGAATGTACCTTTTACCTGTTTGAAGACGACCTGAAGCACGCGCTGTACGGCGACCCCTTCGCGCCCCAATTGGAGCAGAGCGATGCAGCAGCCTACGTAGCGGAGCGCTTTGCATGGCAAGTGAACAAAAAAACGCAGCCGATGCAGTTCCATTCCCTGCGCCGGAAAAACGACCAGGTAGCTGTGCAGTTTACTTCTTCAAAAATTCCGCTCAACCAAGTGTCGGAAATTCATGTTAAAAACACTTTGCTCATTGAGAAATTCCCCGCGCAGGTCAACATGGTGTATGCCGTCCTGCCGCAGCAGGGCAAAAAGGTGCAGATGCTGACGGCGAAAAAGACCGGGGGGCATTTTGTTTTCTGAAAAGTTTCGAGCTTTGAGCTACGAGCCGCGGGTCTAAGTTTTTGATTCAAAAAGCGTAGTGCGGTTCTCAATCAGGAATAGAAATTGTCTTCTTTGAGAATCTCGCAGCTACACTGCTTATTACTTTTAGATTCAATTGCCATGAAATTAAAAATCCTACTCCTACTCCTTTTCTTCACAGGACTCGCTGCCGCCCAGCAGCCCTCCGGCATCCGCCAGAAATTTGAGCAATTAGACTACATCCTGCCCGATCCGACACCGTACCGCGGCCCCGACGGCGCGCCCGGCCCGGAATATTGGCAGCAGCAAGCCGACTACGACATCGAGTGCACGCTTGACGTGGAAAACCTCCGCTTGCACGGCATGGAACTCATCACTTACCACAACCGATCGCCGCATGCCCTGAGCTACCTCTGGCTGCAATTGGACGAAAACCAGCACCAGGGCCACAACGACATGCACCACTTCAATGGCTCCTCTATGGAGGATGTCATGAACGAGGCCGCCCTTTACATGCTCGAACAGTGGAAAGACCTCACCGGGTACGGCCACAACATCGAAGCCGTGACCACCGCCGACGGCAAGCCGATTCCCTACACCATCAACCAGACCATGATGCGGGTGGACCTGCCACAAAAGTTGCAACCAGGCGAGTCTTTTTCCTTCCGCGTGCAATGGAACTACAAGATCGTGGACCGCATCAAAGGTCCGCGCGGCCGCGGCGGCTACGAGTACTTCCCCAAGGACGATAACTATCTCTTCACCATCACGCAGTGGTACCCGCGCCTGTGCGTGTACAGCGACGTGACGGGCTGGCAGAACAAGCAGTTCACCGGTAGAGGGGAATTCGCCCTTACTTTCGGCGATTTTAAAGTAAAAATGACCGTGCCCGCGGATTTCGTCGTAGGCTCCACCGGCGAATGCCAAAACTACAAGGACATGCTCAGCCCGGCCCATTACAAGCGCTGGCAGGATGCTCAAACCGCCTCCGAACCATTGGAGATCGTCACGCTGGATGAAGCCAAAAAGAACGAGCAAAGCGCCAAGACCAAACGCACCAAAACCTGGGTGTACCACGCCGAAAATGTGCGCGACTTCGCCTGGACGGCCAGCCGAAAGTTCATCTGGGATGCCATGCCGCACCTCACCGAAGAAGGCAAGCGCGTGATGTGCATGAGCTATTACCCCAAAGAGGCATACCCCATTTACCGAAAGTACTCTACCAAGGCCGTGGCGCATACGCTGAAAACGTATTCCGATTACTCTATTCCGTATCCTTACCCGGTTGCCATCTCCGTGGAAGCGCAAAACGGCATGGAATACCCCATGATCTGCTTCAACTTCGGCAGGGCCGAAGAAGACGGCACCTACACGGAGCAGCAGAAAAACGGCGCCATATCGGTCATCATCCACGAGGTGGGGCACAACTACTTCCCCATGATCATCAACAGCGATGAGCGGCAGTGGTCGTGGATGGACGAGGGCATCAACACCTTTATCCAGTTTCTCGCCCTTTCGGAATTCGACAACAACTGGAAGCACCGCCGCGGTCCGGCGCACCTCATCACTGACTACATGCGCATGCCCGCCGACAGCCTCGAACCCATTATGACCAACAGCGAAAACATCGTGCACTTCGGTCTCAATGCCTATGCCAAACCTGCCACGGGCCTCAACATCCTGCGCGAGACCATAATGGGCCGCGAACTGTTCGACTACGCCTTCAAGGAATACTGCCGCCGCTGGGCGTTCAAACATCCCACCCCCGCCGATTTTTTCCGCAGCATGGAAGACGCCAGCGGTGTGGACCTGGACTGGTTCTGGCGCGGATGGTTTTACAGCATTGACGCCGTGGACATCGCCTTGGACAGCATTGCCTGGCATCGGGTGGACATGCAAAATGATCCGCCCAAACAAACGGTGACGACGAAGGAAAAAATCGAAAAGCCGTTTGAAGACATCTCCAAAATCCGCAACCGCGAATCGGGCATGCGGTTTGCCGTGGAAGCCGATCCCGATTTGGTCGATTTTTACACCACGTACCGACCCTGGGAGACGGGGGATTCCATACAGTCCGCCACAACGCATCTGTTCGATGAGACCTTCACAGCGGAAGAAAAAGCCAGGCGCTTCGGCCGCAAGCACTACTACGAGCTCTTTTTCACCAACCGCGGCGGCTTGGTAATGCCCATCATAATCGAATGGACCTTCAAAGACGGCACAAAGGAAATCGAGCGCATTCCCGCCGAGATCTGGCGCAAAAACGAGAAGCAGGTCACCAAAGTCTTCGTCAAAGAAAAGGAGGCAGCCGCCATCCGCTTGGACCCTTACCGGGAAACGGCCGATATAAACGAAAGCAACAACACGCGCCCCCTGCCGGCTGAGCCGCGGCTGTTTCAGGTATTTAAAAAACACCGGGAGGAGCCGAAGTTGAACCCGATGCAGAAGGCGAAGATCAAGCCTTGAGCGGCACCGCTCGCAATGATAAATATCACCGTTACAGGATGACAAGATTCATTCCTTTTCAGGAAAGAAATGACTAATGTTACGCTTGAAATAAAAACAAAAAGTCATGTTCCGGCTTAGCATCCAAAATACGGTTTTGCGGTATTATCTCATGATGGCGGTGGTTATCGTGACGGTGTATTCCCATCAGATGTGGCTGGTTTTTGTTGCTATGGCGATTGCCGTGAGTGCTATCCTCGGCATCCGCGTAGGCGGCGGTCCGAAACAGGAAAACAAAGCAGTGCCTATGAAGGCTGCACCTCGCAAGGTACAATCCCATAAAGACATGAGACCGGCGGCCTAAACATGCAACAACGCGGTTTCGTTTGATGAACAGAACTTTGTTCCTTAGACCAAGAACAAAAGCTCGAAGTTTGCATGTCGTCAGGCAGGCTCTAACCTAAAAAGCTGCAATATTCTTAACACTTTTATACTAACTCCCATTCTGCGATTGTTATATTCGCATGCCCGGAGCAGAACCGCTCCGGATCGCTGCCTCATAACAAATGAAAGTCAACTTCTATGCGGATCACCAACCTTTTCGCTTGTCCCTGGGCGATAGCCCTGTTGTGGCTTACTACCTTGCCCGCCTGTGCCCAATCCTCTCAAATCAGCAATGATATGAAACCCAACGGCACAGACCCCTACAAGCAGGAATGGAAAACCATTGACTCCTTAGACCGGCAGGGTTTGTACCAGTCTGCCCTGGAAGCCGTTGACCGGCTGTACGCCCGCACCGTTCGCGACAACCAGCCCTCACAGATGGTCAAAACCCTGATATACAAGACCCGATACATTCAGCAATTGAAAGAAGACGGCATGGCTGAGGCTATCCTGGCGCTGAGAGCCGAAACGGACAAGGCGGCTTTTCCCGCCCAGGCGGTACTGCAATCTTTCCTGGGAGAATTGTTCTTCAGCTATTTGGAGAACAACCGCTACATGATCCAAAACCGGACAACTATTGCGGACTTCCGGCCCGATGACCTCAAAACCTGGAGCATGGAGCAGCTCGCTGCCGAAAGCGCGCGCTATTTCCTGGCATCTGTGCAACACCAGGGCCTGGAAAGTGTGCCCATCCGCCAATTCGACGCTGTGACTACCGGGGCCAAGCTAACCGATGAACTGCGCCCCACGCTCTTCGACTTTCTCGCTCACCGCGCTATTGACCACTTTTCCAACGATCGCGGCTACCTCACGGCGCCGGTGTATCGCTTCCGCCTGGAGCAGGAACAGGCTTTTGCCGCAGCGCCCGATTTTGTAAAACACGCCTTCCAAACCCGCGATACCACTTCTTTCCACCATCGCGCCGTACTGCTGTTCCAGCAATTGTTGCGCCTGCGCAGCCCCGAAAACAGCCTCGCCGCCTTTTTGGACGCCAACCTCAAGCGTCTCAGATTCGCCCACGAGCACTCCACGCTTCCGCACAAAGACTCCTTGTACAAGGCTGCTCTCCAGGCAGCCCTACAGCGCTATCCTCGCGAAGCGCTGACTGCCGACTACCGCTTCGCGCTGGCCGAACAGGTTTTTCAAGACGGCCAGGATTACAACCCGAAAATGGACGAGGATGTTAAAAAATGGGCCTGGAAGGAAGCATTGGCCATTTGTGAAACCGCCATCCGCGAGCATCCCGGTACGCCGGGGGCTTACCAGTGCGAAATGCTCAAGTCCTCCATTCTCTCCAAGGACCTCTCCCTTGAGGCCGAACAGGTGAGCGTGCCGGGGCAACCGGTTTTGGTGTCGGTCGGGTATAAAAACCTCAGCAAAGCGTACATCAAAGTAGTACCGCTCAAATGGACGGACCGCGATCGCTTCGAGCGCTGGGAAACAACCAAGGATTTGGAATGGCTGAACAAGATCAAGCCCGTACAGCAATTATCCCTCAACCTGAAAGACCCCGGAGATTATCGCAATCACCGCACCGAGACTGCCTTGAAAGGCCTCGTGCCCGGTTATTATGCGCTCATCATTTCCGACAACGACAAGTTCAGGTTCAAAGAAAATGCCGCCGGTTTCCTCACTTTCCAGGTGTCGGGCATTGGCTTCCTGAGCCGGAACACGCAGGATAGCGATGCGGAGTTTGTAGTAGTGGACAGGCTGATCGGCGCGCCCATGCCCGGCGTCAAGGCGGAGTTTTTCCAAACCGAGTACGACTGGATGCGGCGCGAACGCAAATCCGGCAAAACAGGAGAAGCAATGAGCGATGCCGACGGCTTTGTGAGGGCCGAGGCTTCGGAGAGCAGAAACTTTGAGGTGGTTTTCAGCAAAGGCAACGATCGCCTGAACTCCGAAAATACCTATTCTTCCTATCGCTATTTCATCCACCGGTCAATGGATATGCGCACACATTTCTTCCTCGACCGCGCAATCTACCGACCCGGCCAAACCGTGTATTTCAAAGGGTTGGCGATCCTTGCTAATGAAAAGAGCATGCCCTCTATAATGGCGGATCAACAGGTTACCGTCAGTCTGCGCGACGCCAACGGCCAGGAGGTAGCCAAACAGGAATTCAAAACCAACCGCTACGGCACTTTCCACGGCTCGTTCCAGGCGCCGGAAGGAGGGCTGCTGGGCATGATGTCTATACAATCGTCTGTGGGTGGGCAAGCGCATTACTTTCAGGTAGAGGAATACAAGCGTCCGCGCTTCGAGGTGGTCATGGCGCCTTTAGAGGAGAAAGTGGCCTTGGGCGACGAGATCACCGTGAAAGGCAAAGCCCAGGCTTATGCCGGCAGCGCGGTGGACGGCGCCAAGGTGCAGTACCGCGTGGTGCGCCAGGTTTTCTATCCCTGGAGATGGGGCTGGGGCTGGCGCGGCGGCTTTATGAACCAGGAAGAGATGGAGTTGGCCAACGGCGAAACCGCGACGGATGAAAACGGGGGATTTTCCGTCACCTTCACCGCCGTACCTGATCCCACCGCCTCCAAAAAGTGGCAGCCTGCTTTCCGCTACTCCGTATATGCCGACGTGACCGACATCAACGGCGAAACGCGCTCCGGCGAAAAATCCCTTCAATTAGCATGGCAGTCTTTGCTGGCCTCCGTGAACGTCCCGGAAGGTATCGACCGCAGCGCGCCGCCCTCACTCGTTATTTCTACCACCAACCTGGACGGGCAAAAAGTGCCGGCCCAGGGCACGGTCACTTTGGAGCGCCTGCAATCGCCTGGTCGCGCCTTGGTGGACCGCCTCTGGGAAGCGCCCGATATGCCGGTTCTCAGCCGGGAAGTATTTGTAAAAACTTTCCCCCAACTACCATACCAGGAGGAGCACTTGCCGGAAAACCTTAAAGCAGAAGCCCAGGTGTGGCAAGGAAGCTTCAATACCGCTCAGTCTGATGCATTGCCCCTGAACTTTGCCGGCCTGCCTGCCGGCCGCTACCTGCTCAGCCTGCGCACGGCCGACGCAGCCGGGAATCCCATAGAGTCGAAGCACTGGTTTACCCTTTTCGACAGCGAATCCCGGGAGGTACCCGCTCATACCATCTTCTGGCAAGCCCGGCCCAAACCGGCTTATCAGCCCGGCGAGAACTTTTCCCTGCCCATAGCAGCTACGGCCGGCCCGATGCATGTGCTTATCGAGTGGGAACAGGATTTCAAAACCCTGGAAAAATCCCGCTGGCAGCAACCCGGCGCCTGGTACGACATCACCCGCAGCATAGGCGAAAGCGACCGGGGGGGATTCTTCGTACAAACCACCGCCGTGCGATTCAACCGGGTATTCTCGCAGCAACAGTTCATCAACGTACCCTGGAGCAATAAAGAGCTTAAAGTGGAATACGCCACCTTCCGCGACAAGCTTCTGCCGGGGCAACAGGAAGAATGGCGCATCAAGATCAGCGGACCTGCCGGCGAGCGCGTAGCCGCCGAGATGGTAGCCGCCATGTACGACGCCTCCTTGGATGCTTTCGTTCCGCACAACTGGTCGCTCAACTTGTATCCCACTTTCAGCGGCTCTTCCATGCGCTTGCAGCCGGGCTTGTTCGGCAGCAGCACGGCGCGCATGCACAGCAGCAACCAATGGAACAAATCGCCCAAAGAAGGGCCGTCGCGGGTGTATCGCCGGCTCAACTGGATGGGGGGCTACCCCGGAATGTACAGTATGACGTTAAGAGGCAAGGCCATGGGCGTGGAAGCCATGCCGGCGGCCGCCATGGCGGAGGGCGCTGCACCGCCGCCGCCGCCACCGGGAATGGCAGTAGAGGAGATTGCTTTGGCTGATAGCTCTGTCGACGCGCCTCAAGTAGCAGAACCTCCTGCTCCGCCGCCACCGCCCGGCCTGCGCACCAACCTGAAGGAAACCGTCTTCTTCCTGCCCGACCTGATGACCGATGCTGAAGGCAATGTCATCATCCGTTTCACCATGAACGAGGCGCTCACCCGCTGGAAGTTCCTCGGAATGGCGCATACCCCCGACCTGCAAACGGCTGCCTTCACCCGCGAGGTAGTCACGCAAAAAGACCTCATGGTGCTGCCCAATGCGCCCCGCTTCGTGCGCGAGGGCGACCTGATCGAATTCAGCGCCAAGGTGAGCAACCTCACCGGGCAAACCTTGACCGGCACCGCCAAGTTGGAGCTTTTCGACGCGCTGAGCATGAAGCCGGTGGACGAGTTATTGGGCAACGCGAACAACGTGGTGTCCTTCTCCGCTCCGGCGGGGCAGTCGGCGCCCTTGGCCTGGACCATCCGCATCCCGTTCGGGCAGGTCATGGCCCTGACCCACCGCGTCACGGCGCAAGCCGGCGATTTCAGCGACGGCGAGGAAAGCGCCATCCCGGTGCTGACCAATCGCATGTTGGTGACGGAAACCCTGCCCATGTCGGTGCGCGGCGGCAAGACGCAGACCTTCACGCTGGCAAGCCTGCGCGACGCCAAATCGCCCACCCTGCAACACCACAAATTCACTTTGGAATTCACCTCCAACCCGGCCTGGTACGCCGTGCAGGCGCTGCCCTACCTGATGGAATACCCCTACGAATGCATCGAGCAGGTTTTCAACAGGTTCTACGCCAATACCTTGGCCTCCGCCGTGACCCGCAGCCACCCCAACATCCAAAAAGTATTCGACTCCTGGAAAGGCACGGACGCCCTGCAAAGCAACCTGCTGAAAAACCAGGAACTCAAAACCGCCCTCCTGCAGGAAACCCCCTGGGTGCTGGCCGCGCAAAAGGAATCGGAGCAGCGCCAGAATATCGCCCTGCTCTTCGACCTGCACCGCATGGCCAAAGAACAAAAGGACGCCATTGACAAAATAGCGCAGCGGCAACTGCCGAGCGGCGGCTTCGCCTGGTTCAACGGCGGCCGCGAAAACTGGTACATAACCCAGTACATCGTGGAGGGCTTCGGCCATTTGCGCCAACTGAAAGCCTTAGACGGCGAAAACAGCGCCCAAGCAATGCAAGTGGCCGCCAAAGCCGTCGTGCACATTGACGAGCAGGTAGCCCGCGCCTACGAGGAATTGGAAAAGCAGGTGAAAGCCGGCAAGGCCAAATGGGACGACGATCATCTCTCGCATATCTACATCCACTACCTGTACGCGCGCAGTTTCTTCCCCGAAATCCCCATAGAAAAGCGCGCCGAAAAAGCTAAGGAGTACTTCACCGGGCAGGCCGCCAAATACTGGCTGAACAAAGGCATTTACCAGGAAGGCCTGCTGGCTATGGCGCTGCATCGCTCCGGCAACGCAGCCGTCACGCGCTCCATCGTCAACTCCCTGCGTGAGCGCGCCCTGCGCTCCGAAGAGCTGGGCATGTATTGGAAATACGACCGCGGCTACTTCTGGTACCAGATGCCGGTAGAGACGCACGCCCTGATGATAGAGGTGTTTGCCGAAGCCGCCCAAGACGAAAAGACGGTGGAGGAACTCAAACTCTGGCTGTTGAAAAACAAGCAAACCACCAACTGGAAAACCACCAAAGCCACCGCCGCCGCCGTGTATGCCCTCTTAGGCTACGGCGACAACTGGCTGCAAGAGGACAAACCCGTGCAGCTGAGTTTCGACAAGGCCAACCAACGCCTGTACGCCGACCGCATCAGCGCCGCTCAGTCCGACGCGCAAGCCGGCAGCGGCTACTTCAAAACCGCATGGGAGGGCAAGGAAGTGAATGCGGGCTTGGCCTCTGTGAAGGTGAAAAACCCAAACAAGGTGGTGGCCTGGGGCAGCGCCTACTGGCAGTACTTCGAAGACTTAGACAAGATAAAAACCTTTGAAGCCACGCCGCTCACGATCAAAAAACAGCTCTTCCGCGAAGAGGCTTCCGATACCGGTCCCGTACTGCGCACTATTGAAAACAACCGCGCCCTGCGCCCCGGCGACAAGCTCATCGTGCGCGTGGAGCTGCGCGTGGATCGCGATATGGAGTACGTGCACATGAAGGACATGCGCGCCTCCGGCTTCGAACCCATCAACGTGCTGAGCACCTACAAGTGGCAGGGCGGCCTCGGCTACTACGAAAGCACCGGCGACGCGGCTACCAATTTCTTCTTAGACTACCTTCCCAAAGGCACCTACGTATTCGAATACCCGCTGCGCGTGGCCCACAACGGCGATTTCTCCAACGGCATCACTACCATACAGTGCATGTACGCGCCGGAGTTTACGAGTCATTCGGAAGGGATTAAGGTGAAGGTGGGGAAATGAGGGCAGAGGGCAGAGAGCAAAAAGCATAGGGTAGGGCAGAGGCGCTGCACCGAATGGAGTTGAGGTGCTTAAGCTCAACGGCGTAAGGTTTGTAGAAAGTACCGGCGACTTCAGTCGCCGGAGCTGACCTTTCAAAATCTCCCTGAAGGAGGCGAAACTGCCCGTGTGGAGGAATGGATTTACCCGCACCTCGGGGTGAGGGAAAGACGAACTGATGTTCGTGTTTGGGCGTGCCCCGGGGAATGAAGGTAACTCGGAAGTTATCTGATGAATTGGTCGAGGTCGTCATCGGAAAAGTGGCAGCTGCGGACCTTGCCAAAATAAAGCGGCGAACAATCTGCTGCCGACAAGGCCTCCTGAACGTCGGCACGGGCGGCAGCAGTTACGTAGAACAGGAAGACAGCCTAAATCACAATGATCATAAAAAATCAGGGTCTATTCCTTACGTTTGCAGAGTTTCTCTAACCAACTCGCAACTGCCATGACCGCCACCTGCCGCATTCCAGTGTTTTGCCTTTTCGTCATTGCCCTGCTGAGCAGCCGCTCCCTCAATGCGCAATTCAGCATAGAGCAGGCGCTCGCTGCGCCGTTCCCTTCTGCGCTTACGGCTTCGCCGGCAGGCAACAAGGTAGCCTGGGTGTTCAATGACCGCGGCGAACGCAATATTTTCATAGCCGAAGCGCCGGGCTACAAACCGGTGCAACTCACCGCGTACCAGGGCGATGAAGGGCAGGAACTTGGCCAGTTGAGCTTTTCCCCTGCCGGCGATCAGTTGCTCTTCGTGCGCGGCGGCGCTCCCAACTCCGCCGGCGAACTGCCCAATCCCGCCCAACTGCCCGAAAAGGTAGAGCGCGGCATCTGGGTCATCGACATTGGTGGCAAGGAACTCAAAAAGATCGGCACGGGCGCCAATCCGCGCTACTCGCCCCTTGGCGATAAAATCGCTTACCTGAGCGGCGGACAGGTGCATATCGTCACCACCGACAGCCTGAAGGAGGGAGCTAAGCTGTTCCATACGCGCGGCAACCAGGGAAGTCTGCGCTGGTCGCCCGACGGGAGCCGCCTTGCCTTCGTCAGCAATCGCGGCGACCACAGCTTCATCGGCGTGTACGACTTCTCCTCCCGCGAGCTGCGCTTTCTCGGCCCCTCGGTGGACAGGGACATGCACCCCGCGTGGTCGCCCGACGGCAGGCAAATTGCCTGGATTCGCATACCCTACGACAAAGACGCCCTGATATTCGCGCCGGTCAGGGAGGCCGATCCCTGGTCCATTTGGGTAGCTGATGCGGCAACCGGTCAAAGCCGCGAGGTGTGGAAAGCCGCGCCCGGCCTGGGCAGCGCCTTTTTTGCCAACGGTTTGGTGAGTGATAATTCGCTGTTCTGGATGGCCGACGACAACTTAGTCTTTCCCTGGGAAGGCGACGGATGGCTGCATCTCTACGCCGTGCCGGCTAAGGGCGGACAAGCCAAACTGCTCACGCCCGGCGAAGGAGAGGTGGAATACGTTACCCAGTCAACAGACCGCAAGTTCCTGATCTACAATACCAACATCGGAGATATTGACCGGCGTCACCTGTACCGGGTATCGGCTGCCACACCGCCCAAGGCACTGAGCGCCGGCAAGGGTATCGAGTGGCTCCCGGTACAGACTTCCGACGGCACGGTTTTCTGCCTGCGCTCCGATGCCCGCGCGCCGGCCCGGCCCGCCATGCTGAAAAACGGCCAATGGCAGGACATCGCGCCGGGCCGCATCCCTACGGATTTTCCATCGGCGCAATTGGTAGAGCCGCAGGCCGTGATGATCTCCGCTACCGACGGCATTTCCATTCCCTGCCAGTTGTTTTTGCCGCCGAATAGCCGCGCCGGGCAGAAGTATCCTGCCGTGCTTTTTCTCCACGGCGGTTCGCGGCGGCAGATGCTGCTGGGCTTCAACTACGGCGATTACTACCACAAGGCATACGCGCTGAACCAGTACTTGGCAAGCAGGGGTTATGTAGTGCTTTCGGTCAATTTCCGCAGCGGCATAGGCTACGGCATGGAATTCCGGGAGGCCCTGAACTACGGCGCTACCGGCGCAAGCGAGTTCAACGACGTGGTGGGCGCGGCCCTCTATCTCAAAAGCCGCCCCGATGTGGACGGCGAGCGGATCGGTCTCTGGGGCGGCTCCTACGGCGGCTACCTCACGGCTATGGGGTTGGCCAAAACCCCGGAGCTTTTCCGCGCCGGGGTGGACATCCACGGTGTGCACGACTGGAACAACGTGGTCAGGAATTTCATTCCGGGCTACGACGCCAATAAAAGAGCAGATTGGGCCAGGGTGGCCTATGCATCTTCGCCCATGCCGTACGTACACCAATGGAAATCGCCCGTGTTGCTCATCCATGCCGATGACGACCGCAACGTGCCTTTCAACGAAACGGTAACCTTGGCCGAAGCCCTGCGCAAACAGAATGTCCACTTCGAGCAACTCATCTTCCCGGACGACGTGCACAATTTCCTGCTGCATCGAAACTGGGTAGAGGCGTATAAGGCCACGGCGGATTTTTTTGAAAGGTTTTTGAAAAAATGATCAAGCAATGCATAAGAAAACCAACGCATTGCGAATTTTAGATACCCTCGGCATTGCCTATGCGCTTACGGAATACCGCTACGACGCGGAGCACCTTGGGGTGGATCAGATCGCCCGGGAGAATGGCCTGGAATTAGAGCGCATATTCAAAACTTTGGTTGCCAAAGGAGATGACGGCAGCGTGATAGTCGCCGTGATCCCGGGAGATAAAAGCCTCGACTTCAAAGCACTGGCGCGCCTCGCCGGATGCAAAAAAATCGCCCTGGCAGACACCAAACACTTGCAAAACCTTACCGGCTACATCCGGGGCGGCTGTGCACCGCTGGGTATGAAGAAAGATTTTCCGGTATTCATCGACGAGGCGGCACTGAACTTCGAGCGCATCTACGTCAATGCCGGCACGCGGGGCTTGTTGATGGAACTCCCCGCGCACGAACTGGCCCGCGCCTGCGGCGGCGAGTTTGCACCGCTGACCTGAGTCATCTACCCTTATCTCTGAACTTGTCTATCTTATTATTAATTGAGCGATGGAAAAGCGAGTACATCACTCCACTCAATCCTTTATTACTCAAATCTGAAGGCTTGCAATGCGGAGATTGGACAAAGCCGGATACATCCTCGTACACGCCAAAATCGCTTGTCAACCCACCCATTTGAATGAAGCCTTCGCCGTCAATACAGGTATGAATGGAGAAAGGCTCGCTGTCCAAAGCCAGCCCGTAGCCGATCCGGCTGTTTTCTTTTTCCAGGGTGCGCAGGGCAGCCTTGCAAAGGGCGCGGTCCATGATATAACTGTCCACCGGGCGCCAATGTCCCTCAAGCTCAACTTCTACATAGCTATGGGCTACGGTGCGCGGTAAGCCCCAAACCAAACCCTTCAGGATAATGGAATTCATCTGGCCGAAGTGAATGCGCACAGGGATATCGGCGGCTTTGCACAAAGCTGCCAGGAGCGTGGTCTTGGTATTGCAGTAACCTATGCCATCCTCTATTACTTCGGATGCTTTGGTCAGCAAGGCGTTGCGGTTGAAGCCAAATAGAATTTTCTCCCTGACGTATTCCGTGAAAGACGAAAACTTTTCACGGTCTGAAATACACCCTGCACTGAGTTCCGCTACTTTGGTTTGAACAAGGGGATGATCAAAATTTGCCAAGTAGCCGGAGAGGTTTTTTTCCCCGGGGGATGGCGTAGCCGTTTGCATTTTCATGTCTTGTTTTTAGATGCAAGGTATGCCTGTTCCCGCTTTCGGCGCAATGATTTTTATCAGTTTTGGGTAAACATAATCTCCTTCAAGGAACTGATTGTCAAACCTATTTGCTTTTAACCTCCGGCGTTTCCACAAGTGGCCTGTCCGCCTCAAAGTCGTACAGGGTGAGGCGGCGCAGATCGTAGTAGGCCAACCAGAAATTGCGGAGCACTGCCACGTATCCGCGGCGGGCTTCGGCTTCTTCCCGCAGGGCGAGATTGAGATCGGTAATGAGTATCTTGCCGATGAGATAGCGATTCCGGCTCATGTCCAAGCGGCGTTTCGATACCTCGTGGGCCTGCAAGGCGAGGTTTACCTGGTTGCGCACGAGGTCAAACTGTTGCACCCTGATAAGCACTTCCCGCTCAAAATTGATCCGTTCCTGCGCCACCTGCATTTGTACCAATTCCTGGTTGGATTTGGCAATTTCGAGGGTTGAGCGCGCCCGGCCCCAGTCGGCGATGGGTATGGTGATGCCGAGTACCACCTGCTCCTGGTCCAAGGGGCGGTTGTAGGCGGCTTCCAGGTCCGGCCCGGTTTGGGAAAGCCCGAATGAGCCGAAGAGATTCATCTGAACGCCCCTGTTGGCGCGTGCCTGTGCTATGTCCATTTCCGCTTCTGCAATCCTCCTTTCAAAAGCGAGAGCGGCGCTTCGATTCATTCGTGCCTGCAGGATCGCTTTGTGGGCATCTACGTGAAATTCCGGGATGTCGGCGGGAGGCACCAATTTGAATGCCACGGCGCTCTGGATGCCGAGGAAGTCGCGCAGGCGCTCCGTGGCCGTTTGCAGGGTAAGCATGTGTTGGGCAATGGCAGCTTCGGCATTCATTGAACTCAGCTCTATTTGCAGCAATTCGTCCAAGGCGATGCGCCCCACTTCGTACCTGCCGCGCGAGATGGCCAAGAGGGTATCCGCATCGGCCTTGTCTTTGCGCGCCGCCTCGAGGTTGATCTGGGCCATGAGCACTTCAAAGAAAAGCTCGGTAGCGCGGTAGGAGGTTTCAGCCAGGTCTTCCGAATAACTTTTCCGGGATTCCTCATAGCGCAGCGGCTCTGTGCGGCGTTCCCATTTGAGCCTGTTGAAGCCGAAAATCGGCTGCTCGAATCCAAAGGAAACCGGCGTGGAGAGGTAGGAAACCAGCCCCGGTTTGCCGTCGGTGCCGAAGATGTCGATGCGCTCGAGGTTGGTACGCAGGAAAACCCGCCCGCCGGTAGCGGCAACGCCCTGCTGGAGGGAAATACCCGCGCCGTTGCTCATCAGCGAGCGGCTTATGAAAGCGTCCTGCCCGTTGGGCAGGGTAATGGCCTGAATGCTCCGGTTGAGATTGGGCAGTGTAGCGCTGAACATCATTGCCGGGCGGTAATTGGCCAAGAAAGACTGGTAGCGCCAGTAATTATTGGCGTAAATGGTGCGCGCAATGGCAGCGTCGGGAGCATCGCTGTAGGCCAGTTCTACCGCTTGGGCCAAACTCAATGGAATGGTGTCCATGCGTTGGCTGCTCAATAACCAGGGCAGGGCGAGAAAGGATACAAGTAAATATGTTCGCATTTTTGGGAAATTTTCGCAAAGTTAAATGAAAGCAGTAAGCATTACTCTGTTCTCAGTGCCTTTATCGGGTCTTGCATGGCAGCCCGGCGAGCGGGAAAGATGCCGAATACCAGCCCCACTGCGGCAGCTACGACAAAGGACACCAGCACAGACCATGGCGCGATGATAGTGGGAATGCCTGCCGAGGCAGAAATGATCCGGGCTGCACCCACGCCGATCAACACGCCGATAATACCCCCGAAAAGGCTTATCATAACTGCTTCAAAGAGAAACTGTTGTACAATATCGCTTCGCCTGGCTCCCAATGCGCGGCGAACGCCGATCTCCTGTATGCGTTCGAGTACGGAAGCCAGCATGATGTTCATGATGCCTATGCCGCCTACCAACAGGGAAATGCCGGCGATGACGGCCAGTACCAGGTTGAAGGTATCTTGTGTTTTTTGTTCTTGTTGCAACAATAGTTCCGGTACTTCCACCTCGTAATCCACCACATCGCGGTGCCTGCGTTTGAGCATGCGGGCGATGAGTTCGGCGCTTGCCGGCAATTGACGGGAGTCTGCCACGTGAATAACCGCCCTGTCTATCTGGTGGTAGTTCTCGTCTTGTTGTTCGCCGGGGTTGCGTCCGAGGTCTTTTTTCGTCACGACGGCTCTGTTTTCAAATCGCAACAGCGCGGTGGTGATGGGGATGAACACGTCGGTGTTGAAGTCCTTGATGCCGAGATTTTCCAGGGCTTCCTTGCTCGCGCTCCGTTTTTCCAATACGCCGATGACGGTGAACCAGGTGTTGCCGCATTTAAAGGAAGCTCCTATCGGATCGGCGCCGGAGAAAAAGCGGCTTTGTACATCCCGGCCGATAATGCACACGGGCCGCCCTGATTCTATGTGCTCCGGGTGGAAGAGGTTTCCGGCGCCCAACGACAACCGGTTCAGTTCAAAGAAGCGGTTATTGACGCCGAGGCAGCGGCCTTTTTCCTGCTTGCCGCCATAGACGAAAGTAGTGGGCAGCTCCAACTCCGGGCTGACGGCTTCGATGCCGGGCACATTTTCAGATATGGCTTCAAGATCCTTTAGGGTCAGCCCCGGCGACCATGGGCGTTTGTCTTTATTGGTACCCGAATTGGCGGTTGCGCCGGAATCTTTTCCCTCTTCGGGAGAAATTACGGCATTGATGACGATGTTGTTGGCGCCGATGAGGCGCATTTGGTCTAAAATGGCGCGTTTGGCGCCGCTGCCGATGGAAAGCATGGCGATGACCGCGGCCACGCCGAAGACGATGCCCAACGCGGTGAGCATGGAGCGGAGCGTATTGGCCTTTATACCGCTCAGGGCAAGCCGGAAATTAAATATCTGGCGTTCCATGGTTAATCGCCCGTTATGATGATGAAGCCTCCCTCGTCGCCGGCGCCGCTTATGGGCGCTTCAATACCTTCCACGCTTTTGCGGCGTTCGGCTGCCTCCTTGCGCCTTTTTTCTGCCGCATCTTCCTGTTCCTTTTTAATGGCGGCCTTTATTTCGGGGTCAACGGGTACAAAAGCCAGATCCTTGCTGTCGGCGGGAGGTCCCAGCAATATTACGTCGCCTTCTTCAAGACCGTGCTCAATGATAATTTGATTGTCGTTGCTCAGCCCGGTAATTACCTCCTGCCGCAGTATTTTGCCGCCCGCCTCCTTATATACATAGGAGACGCTGTCGGATTGGAGCGCTTCCAAGGGAATGAAGAGTTTGTCGGGATAAGTACCGACCAATATTTCGTTGCTGGTGGTCATGGCGGGCCGAAGGATGGAATCGGTCTCGTTTACCTGCACTACCACCTCGAACACTTTAGCGTCGTAGCCCCTTATTTGCTCCCCGATATTGGCTACCTGGATTACTTTTCCGGTGTAGCTCCGGTTGGGGAAAGCGTCCACTTTAATAGCGACGTCCTGTCCGGGTTGCACTTTGCTGATATCCACTTCGTTGACGTAGGTTTTGGAGATCATGTCGCTGAGGTCGGGCAACTCCGCCACGACGGGGTCCCAACTGGAAATCCTGGAGCCGGGTTCGCGTTTGCCGTTCCAGGTGCGGGCGTAGATCACCATACCGGATTTCGGGGCATGGATGGTGAATTCCCGGGAAAGTCCGAGCAGGATGTTCAGTTGCATTTGATTTTGCCGGAGCAGAGCGTTGATCTCCTGCATTTTGGCAACCGCCTGCTGCTGTTTCAATTCGTATTTTTTCTCCAACTGCTTCAGGTCGCGCTCCACCCGTTCCAGGTCTAATCGTGCACTTTGAATTACAGACTGCGGCTCGTACCTGCTTTGGTCCAGGTAGAGCAGTTTTTCTTTTTTGGAAAAATCGAGGTTGACTAAGTCGTCTCTGAGTGCGCGCATTTCGATTGCGGTGTCAATGCGTGCCTGCTCCAATTGGGTTTGGATTTTTTCGATCTCGGTTTGGATATTGCTCATCTTGTTGGCCAGCTCGGTGCGATCCAGGGTGGCCACGTAATCGCCTTCGCGCACCTGGGAGCCTTCCACCACCAGATCGGTGATGGTAGTTTCCCATATTCCCGCCGCATTCATACCTTGCGGAGCGCGGATTTTTACGGAGCGTTTGGCGCTCAGTTCGCCGGTAGCGGTGACGCGCATGTGGAAAACGCCTTTTTTTGCGGTGTACCTGAGTGTGCTTTCTTTTGCGGGAGACTGCTTTTTGCCAGAATTCAGGATGTAAATCACAGAGCCGCAAATGATTAAAACGAGCGCGAGCAGAACCCATCTAACAGTGTGCATACGTGTGTTTTGATATTCAAGTGATTAAAGTTCAAATATATCTGCAAGGATACGGCTTTTCGCCGTCCGGCTTTTTGGCCCCGCAAATTGATTGTTTTTTGTGTAACTTGCAAGTCCTCTAAGGCTTATTGAGATTAGCGAAAAAAAAATTTAAAAAAGGTAATGCTCTTACGTTGCAGCTTTGGTTCTTTTGACTCATCTTTGTAGCCCCGGTAAAAAAAGGTTGTCAATGAAAGCGATTTTCGGAAGCAATCAGGCACCTGTCTCGGTTTTTTTAACCGCCTTTGTACTAGTTTACTGATACCTTGCTGACCCGGCTCTCGGGCTGGAATTCTATTGTCGAACCCAGGCAAATAAACGCCTGCTAAATGCGCTGGAGAATGATGAGAGATCATGCTACGGTATGGGATAACTGTCTGCAGATGATTCGCAGAAATGTAAACCTTCAAAGCTTTAAAACCTGGTTTGAGCCTATACGGCCGGTGAGGCTCCAGGACAATGCACTCACTATACAGGTGCCCAACAAGTTTTTTTATGAGTGGCTGGAAGAGCACTACGTCGGCCTGCTCAAGAACTCCATCCGCAGGGAACTCGGAGATCGCGGCCGTTTGGAGTACCAGATATTGATGGGAAGCCCGGAACGGCCCATTCACACCACCCCGGAACAGGCGGGCGCTTACATGCACGGAGGTGTGGAAGCGGTCAATATCAAAAACCCTTTCGTGATCCCGGGCATCAAAAAAATGAAGGTGGACCCCCAACTCAACCCACTGAGTACTTTTGATTCTTTCATCGAAGGCGACTGCAACCGCCTGGCGCGTTCCGCAGGGTTGGCCGTGGCCAAAAAGCCGGGCGGTACGGCATTCAACCCATTGGTGATCTACGGCGCCACCGGATTGGGAAAGACGCACTTGGCCCATGCCATCGGCAACGAGATCATCAAACACGCTGAAGGCAAGTCCATATTATATGTGTCTTCCGAGAACTTTACCAACCAGGTCATCAACGCCATCCGGAATAACGCCGTGGGCGATGTAGTCAACTTTTACCAACTCATCGATGTGCTCCTCATCGACGATATACAGTTCTTTGCCAACAAGTTCAAGATGCAGGAAATATTCTTCAACATCTTCAACCAGTTGCACCAAACCGGGCGCCAGATCGTAATGACTTCCGACCGGCCGCCCAAAGACCTCGAAGGCATCGAAGACCGCCTCATCTCCCGGTTCAAGTGGGGCCTCACTGCCGACTTGCAGGCGCCTGACCTGGAAACCCGCATCGCCATATTGGAGGCCAAAATGGCCAAACAGGGCGTTGACCTGCCGCAAAATGTATCGGAGTTCATCTGCTATCATATCCAGTCCAACATCCGGGAATTGGAAGGCGTGCTTATTTCTTTGGTGGCGCAATCATCCCTCAACCGCCGCGAGATCGACATCGACCTCGCCAAGGAAGTGATCCGCAGCTTTGTGACTTCCATTCACAAGGAGATCACCGTGGAGTATATCCAGAAATTGGTGGCCGAGCACTTCAAGGTGCCGGTGGAAAAGCTTCAGGGCGAAACCCGCAAGCGGTCCTTTGTCATTGCCCGGCAGTTGTCCATGTACCTGGCCAAGAAGATGACAGACAAATCGCTCAAAGCCATTGGAGACACTTTCGGAGGCCGCGACCATAGCACCGTCATTTATTCGTGCAAGACTGTGCAGGACCTGATGGAAACCGATCCTTTCTTTAAGGATACAGTGGCTGAACTGGAGCGCAAGATCAAGCTCAGCCTCAATGAAAGGGGCTGATCTTCCGGAACTTTTTTGGGCTCCAACGCGGTTTGCTATTCGTATTGAAGAAAAAGAAGCCGGGTAGCTTGCATGATTGAAAACTACCTCTTACTTTTGCATCCGCTTTTTGAAAGCGCAAACAAACGCGGAAAAAGTTCTGCGCTTGTGTTCCGGTGAAGTGGGTGAGTGGCTGAAACCAGCAGTTTGCTAAACTGCCGTACTCGCAAGGGTACCGCGGGTTCGAATCCCGCCTTCACCGCCATTTTTTCCAGGCGCCCCGGGCTTGTATGTACGGATCAGTTCATTCGGCGTCTTTCGCATTTTGCTCCAGTAATAATCGCTTGCTTATGTTCGATTTTGAGAAGCTGGAAGTTTATAGCCACCTTCGTCTGACCGTCAAGAAGGTGCTTGCTTTTCTCAACGAGCGAAAAGGCATCGATCCTTATTTGAGCGACCAGTTGCGCCGTGCAAGCGTGGGTATGCTGTTGAGTCTTTCCGAAGGAACCGGCCGCATCGTCAATTCTGATAAGAAGGAGTTGTACACTTCGTCCCGCAGTTCCGCATTCGAAGCTGTAACCATTGTACAACTCCTGCGCGACCTGGAAATGATGACGCAAGAAGAATACGAAGCGTTTTATGCCGACTTTGAAACAGCATCGAAAATGCTGTTGGGCATGATCCGGTCGTTTAGCGGGTGAAAAACCGCAAAATTACGGGGTGTAGCGCAGTCCGGTTAGCGCACCTGCTTTGGGAGCAGGGGGCCGCAGGTTCGAATCCTGCTACCCCGACAAGAAAAAGTCTTTCCTCAGGGAAGACTTTTTTATTTTTGCACCCCTATGAGATTAAAGACGCTGGAAATAAAAGGCTTCAAAAGCTTTGCCGCCGATACGGCCATCCACTTCAACGAGGATGTCATCGGCATTGTCGGGCCGAACGGCTCCGGCAAGTCCAATATCGTGGATGCCGTCAGATGGGTGCTGGGCGAGCAGAAAAGCAGCGAACTGCGTTTAGACCAGATGACGAGCGTCATCTTCAACGGCACCAAATCCCGGAAACCGGGCAATTTAGCCTCCGTATCCCTCACTTTTGAGAATACCCGCAACCTGCTCCCCACCGAGTACCACACCGTTACCATCACCCGGGTGCTTTACCGCACGGGGGAGAGCGAATACCGCCTCAACAACGTACCCTGCCGCCTCAAAGACATCACTACCTTGCTGATGGACACCGGTGTCGGGTCCAATTCCTACGCCATCATCGCCCTCGGCATGGTGGACGATATCCTCAACGACAAAGACAATTCCCGCCGCCGCATGTTCGAGCAGGCTGCCGGCATCTCCAAATACAAAGCACGCAAACGCGAAACGCTGAGCAAACTCGAAAGCGCTTCCGCCGACTTAGACCGCATCGAGGACCTCCTTTTCGAGATCGACAACAACCTCAAAACGCTCGAAAAACAAGCCAAACGCACCAAGCGGTACTTTGAACTCCGCGAGGAATACAAAGCCCAGAGCATCGAATTGGCCTTGGTGAAAGTAGGCATGTTGAAGTTGCGCTACAGCGAGTTGCAGAAACAATTGCAGGAGGAGGAAGACCGCTACCGCAGCCTGGAAATAGAGATGCACCGTTTGGAAGCTGAGCTGGAACAGGAGAAAAAAGCCAACTTAGACAAGGAAAAGGCGCTCTCTGAAAGGCAACGCGAGCTCAATGACCTGGTGGGCAGGGTTCGAGGTATGGAAAGCGACCTGCGCGTACAGGAACAACGGCTCCAGTTCATCCATAATAATGAAACGCGCCTTCGCGAAGAGATCAAAACCGCCGAAAACCGCAGCACCCAGCTACAGGCCGACATAGAGCGCTACCGCGCCGAACTCGAAGCGGAGGTGAATGTGGAGACGCAACTTCAGCTCGAACTCGAAACAGCCGAAAACGATCTCGTGCTCATTCGCCAAAGCCATAGCGCCTTCAAAGAGGAACTCGATGCCGTGATGTTGAACCAACAGGCCATCGAACGCGAAGTATTCGAGTTGGAAAAACAAAAGGCCATCAGCGCCAACCAGTTGCAAAACACCGGCTCCGACCTGCATCGCAACAGCCTCGCCATCCAGGAGCGCCGGTCCGAAGTAGCAACCTTGCAAGCCCAGATGGAAGACCTGGAGACCCGCGAACGCGAACAAGCCGCCGTGGTTAGCGCGCTGGAACAGGACGAGGAAAAACGCCGCAACGATCTGCAAAAAGCAGAGGCCGAACTCGAAGAACTCACCAAGACTCTCACCAAGATCAACCGGGAACTCGACGCCAAACGCAACGAGTTCAAGCTCACCCAGAGCATGATCGAAAACCTCGAAGGCTTTCCCGAATCCATTCGCTTCCTCAGCAAATCCAAGGATTGGAAAAAGGATACGCCTTTGCTCTCCGATATCATCTATGTAAAAGAGGACTACCGCGTAGCCATAGAGAATTACCTGGAGCCATACCTCAATTACTATGTGGCGGAGAGTTTGGAGGATGCCTTCCAGGCTATACAATTGCTCAGCAAATCGCAAAAAGGCAAGGCCAATTTCTTCATCCTCGACGCCTTTAAAGACTACGCCGCGCCCATTGCCATGCTGCCCGATACCTTGCGCGCCCTCGACTTGGTAGAGACGGACGCCGCTTATCGCAACCTCTGCGATTTCCTGCTGGAAAGAGTGCTCATAACAGAAGACGAAACACGCATCGCTCACACTGAACCGGGATTGGTGTTGCTCTCCAAAAGCGGCCGCTATATCCAGCGCCGTTATAGTGTGTCCGGGGGGTCTATCGGCTTATTTGAAGGCAAACGCATAGGTCGAAAAAAGAACTTGGAGATGCTGGAAAATGCCATCCGCCGTCTCGAGGTCGAGGAAAAGCGCATTTCCGCTGCATTCGCTGCCGCCAAGGGAAAGATAGAGCAATTAAAATCCTTCCGGGGCGCCGAACGCATCCAGCAAGAGCGCAACAAACTGCACCAGGTCGTTCAGCAAAAGGTGTCGTTGGTTACTCGATTGGAGAGCTTCGAGTCTTTTATCCGGGCCAATGATACCCAGCAAGAGGAAGCGCAGGCCAGAATTTCCGCCTTGCGGGATGCCATAGCCGGCATAGACGCTCTTCTCAGCGGCAAGCAAATCATTCTTGCCGAAGCCAAAGCCCGGATATCCGGGGCGGATACCTCCTTCAGGCAGGCGGCCGAGCAACTTAGCCGCGCCTCAACGGCCTTCAACGAAAAAAATATCCACTTTATCCGGCAGCAGAACAAAGTGGCCACCTTTCAGCGCGAATTGAGCTTCAGGGAAAAACAGCTCGAGGAAGCGGCCATCCTCAAAGAGACCAACCTGAAAAAACTGTCCGAAGGCGAAGCAGAGATCAGAGCCGCCCAGGAGGCCATCGACCGGCTGCAAGCGGAGATCACCCAAGGCCTGCTGCAACGCAAAGAGCGGGAGG
The DNA here is from genome assembly GCA_964577215.1 of uncultured Saprospiraceae bacterium. Taxonomy (GTDB): domain Bacteria; phylum Bacteroidota; class Bacteroidia; order Chitinophagales; family Saprospiraceae; genus UBA2329. Next base: position 4,543 of record CAZNYK010000016.1, on the reverse strand, counting down.
CAACCCTTTCGGAAGCAGAACAAGCCTACTTTAAAACCCGCGGCGAGATCAACCGCATTGACGAACAACTCCGGAAGCTGGGCAAAAACCGGCAGGATGCCCAGATACTCATCAATAATCTCAAGGACAAGTTCACCGAGGTGAAATTCGAGATCAGCTCTGTAGCACAGCGCCTGCGCATCGAATTTGAAGCAGACCTCAACGAGATCATCAATACGCATAAGCCCTCCGAATCGCCGGTGGAAGAACTCGAAATGCGCGTGGAACGCATCAAGAGCAGATTGGACAACTACGGCGAGATCAACCCCATGGCCGTGGAAGCTTATGATGAAATGAAGGAGCGTCACGATACCATTTCCGTTCAGCGCGACGATGTACTTCAGGCCAAAGAATCGCTGCTGCAAACCATGCAGGAAATAGAAGAAACCGCTACCCAACAGTTCCTCGACGCATTCGGGCGGGCGCGGCTGCATTTTATCGAAGTGTTCCGCAGCCTCTTCACTGAAGACGATACCTGCGATCTCATCTTACTCGATCCGAACAACCCGTTGGAGTCCAAAATCGAGATCGTGGCAAAACCCAAGGGTAAGCGCCCCCAAACCATAAGTCAACTATCCGGCGGCGAAAAAACCCTCACCGCCACAGCCCTCCTCTTCGCATTGTACCTGCTCAAACCGGCCCCGTTTTGTATCTTCGACGAAGTGGATGCCCCGCTGGACGATACCAACATTGCCAAGTTCAACAAGATCATTAAGAAATTCTCTGCCGATTCGCAGTTCATCATCGTCACCCACAACAAACTCACCATGGCCGCGGTAGATACCATCTACGGCGTGTACATGGCCGAGCAGGGGGTTTCCGGCGTCAGCCAGGTGGATTTCAGGGAGTTTGAGAATTCGACTGAGATGGTGGGCGCCGCGCCGCGGGCTATGTGAGGCCGGACGCGAAAATCAGCAAGGGCATTTAGTCGAAATGCAAATCTTGCACCGTATCCAGGTGCTGCGAAAATCCTCGTTTGCACTTCAGGTTCAGCGGCATGTCAAACCCGGAAATCACCCCGGTCACCGCAGCGCGGCTGCTTCCGTGCACGCGAATCAGGTTGGCTACCTGGTCCGCAATGGCTGGGTCGAAGGTAACGGTAATTTCCGCGTTTTTATCATCCATATCGCGTAATTTGAACTGAAGGGTGTTTCGTATTTCCAGTTCTGCCTCCACCCATCCGTCAAGGCAGATGACCTTGTTTTCAAAATCGGCGCGCTCGCCGCACTTCACATTGGCATTTTTGGAATGAAGAAGTTCGCGTACTCCGAAGCATGTTTCTTCATCAACATTGAGTTCTTTCCGGCAGGAAGCCAGTGTGATAACTCCCAACAACAATAGCAATATTCTTTTCATGGTTTTTCAGGATTTTGAATTGCCTCACAAAGATGGGTTTCGACCATGTCAATACCCAAGGAATAGTGGACAAGAGCCCTGAATGGAGGGATGAAAAGCCCAAAAGAAGGAATGAACGGGAAATCATCCTCAGCGTTCCCGTCGCCGGCGGTGCATGCAAGGGAAGGTATGCGTTTCTCTCACAACTTCTCCCGCAAATAATACCCCGTGTGCGAGCCGGCCACCTTGATCAACTCCTCCGGCCGGCCTTCAAAAACCAAATGCCCGCCGCCTTCGCCGCCTTCCGGGCCGAGATCGACCACCCAATCGGCGCATTTGATCACTTCCAGGTTGTGTTCTACCACTAAAACAGTGTGGCCTTTCTCCACCAAGGCGTTGAGCGCGTCTAAGAGTTTTCGGATGTCGTGGAAGTGCAGGCCGGTGGTAGGCTCGTCGAAGATGAAGAGGATGCGCTCGTCGGAGCGTTCCTTGCCGAGGAAGGATGCCAGCTTCACGCGCTGGGCCTCGCCGCCGGAGAGCGTGCTGGAGGATTGACCGAGCTTGACGTAGCCCAGCCCCACATCCGCCAGCGGTTTGAGTTTGTTCACCACGTCTTTGGCATCGCCGAAGAATTCGATGGCTTCTTCCACGCTGAGATCGAGTATCTCGAAGATATTTTTGTCCTTGTAGCGCACGTCCAGCACTTCGTCCTTGAACCGGCGACCGCGGCATTCCTCGCATTCCAAGTGCACATCAGCCAGGAACTGCATTTCCACCACGATCTCCCCTTCGCCCTTGCAGTTTTCACAGCGCCCGCCTTCTACGTTGAAAGAGAAGTGTTTAGGCTTAAATCCCCTGATCCTGGATAGCTGCTGCGAGGCCATCAACTCCCGTATGGTATCGTATGCCTTCACGTAAGTGACCGGGTTGGATCGGGAAGACTTGCCGATGGGGCTTTGGCTCACCATTTCCACGTGGGTGATCTTTTTCCAGTCGCCTTCGATGGCGGAATGGAGGCCGGGCGCTTTGGCCGATGTTTGGCCGAGATTCCGCAATAGGGCAGGGTAGAGTATGTCGCGTACCAAGGTGGACTTTCCGGAGCCGGAAACGCCGGACACTACCGAGAGGGCATTGAGGGGAATTTGAACGTCAATGTTTTTGAGGTTGTGCTGCCTGGCGCCGGATATTTTGAGGAAGTGGACGGCCTTGCGGCGCAGCTTCGGGGCCGGAATGGACATGCGGCCGCTCATGTATTTGGTAGTGAGGCTTTCGCCGGCTTCGTCGTATATTTTTTCATACGGCCCTGCGAAGACCACCTCGCCGCCGTGTATGCCCGCTTGCGGGCCGATGTCCACAAGGTAGTCGCAGTTTTTGATGACGTCCTCCTCGTGTTCTACTACCACTACCGTGTTGCCGAGGTCGCGCAGGGATTTGAGCACCTTGATAAGGCGGCCTGTATCGCGGGGGTGCAGGCCCACGCTGGGCTCGTCGAGGAGGTACATGGAACTGGTGAGGTTGCTGCCAAGGGTGCGGGTGAGGTTGATGCGCTGGGTTTCGCCGCCGCTCAGGGAGGAGGAGAGGCGGTTGAGGGTGAGATAGCCCAAGCCGAGGTCGATCATGAACTGCAGGCGGTTTTTGATCTCGAGCAGGAGGCGCTTGCCTACCTGGAGGTCGAAATCGGTCAATTGCAGGTTGTTGAAAAAATCCGGCAGTTCGGCAATGGGAATGACGGTGAGTTCGGAAATGGCCTTGCCGCCAATTTTTACATAATTCGCTTCCTTGCGCAGTCGCCCGCCCTCGCAGGCGCGGCACACGGTGCGTCCGCGGTAGCGGGCCAGCATCACGCGGTTCTGAATTTTGTAAGTATTACGTTCCAGTTCCTCGAAGAAGGCATGAATGCCCTCGAACAATGCATTGCCGTTCCAGAGCAATTGCCGTTCCCCCTTGCTCAGTTCCTGGTAAGGCCTGTGCACCGGGAAATCGAATTGGTGCGCCACCGAAATAAAGTGCTCCAACCACAGGCCGTGCTTTTCTCCTTTCCAGCAGGCGATGGCGCCCTGATACACGGAGAGCGTTTTGTCGGGTATTACCTTGTCTTCATCAATCCCCATCACCAGGCTGAAGCCTTCGCAGACCGGACAGGCGCCGAAGGGATTGTTGAAGTTGAAAAGCTGAGGCGAAGGCTCCGGAAAGCTCATGCCGTCCAATTCGAAGCGGCTGTTGAAATGTTGCACCGGTTGGCCCTCCACTTCTACAATGCATTCGCCTTCGCTTTCGTAAAATGCCGTTTGCACGGAATCAGCGATGCGTTTGACGTTTTCAATGTCGTCGGGGGTTACCACGAAGCGATCTATCAGCACCCGGATATCCTGCGTTTCCATTTCGCCGAGTGTGCGTTCAAGTATGGTTTCGCCGCTTTCAAGCACGTCTTGTATTTGTTGCAGGCCCCCGTCTTTCCAAACGCGGGTGTAGCCTTTCTGGAGCAGGAGGTCGAGTTCGGAGGCTAAGCGGCGGTCGTGGTATTTGTAAGGCAGCGGGATAAAGAGCTGTACGCGCGTACCTTGCGGAAAGCTGTGCGTGTAGTCGGTTACGTCGCTTACCTCGTGTTTTTTTACCAAGTTGCCGGAGACCGGCGAGTAGGTTTTGCCCACGCGGGCGAAGAGCAGGCGTAGGAAGTCGTACACCTCAGTGAGCGTACCGACGGTGGAGCGGGCATTGCTGGTGCTCACTTTTTGCTCTATGGCGATGGCAGGGCAAATGCCTTTGATATAATCCACGTCCGGCTTTTTCATGCGCATGAGAAACTGCCGGGCATAGGCCGACAAGCTCTCCACGTAGCGTCGCTGGCCTTCGGCGTACAGCGTATCCATCGTGATGGACGACTTGCCGGAGCCGGACACGCCGGTGACTACCACGAGGCGGTTCTTGGGTATCTCTAAGTCTATGTTTTTCAGATTGTTGGCCCGCGCGCCCTTGATGAAAATTTTATCTTTGAAATAGCCTTTTTCGGGTGCGTCGAGCACAGCGGCGGATTTTTTCTTGGTCATGTCAAGTCGGATGAGCGCAGTTCTAACAAAAGGGCAAAGGTAATGGTTTGGGATGGAGTTTTTTTAGGATGAAAATACATACATTTACCCCGGGTTTAAGGATAAAGGTTAAAGGTTAAAGG
>CAZNYK010000015.1:34194-47818 GCA_964577215.1 uncultured Saprospiraceae bacterium | reverse complement strand
AAAAGCCCCCTTCATAAAAATCAGGATATTTTTCCGGTTTTCTTGGAAATTTCCCCCAAAACCGCTATTTTTAGGATTCCAAGGTTATTAACCGGCGCTTACCTTCCCTGTTGCGCCGCGGTCTGCAGACCATTGCGACCTTTAGTGATATCGAAGTCCACATGTTTGGCACTGTGATTTCCGCGAGGTACCTGATGTACATTTCTTTTAACATCAAATACTTACAACAATGACATATAAAGCAATTTCTTTAAACAATTTCCGGAGCATACCCCAAATTGAATTGCTCAGCGAAGAGCAAAAATTCGAAATTGAGGTGGTCGGCAGAGTGCTCCCCTTCAAAAGCAATAATTACGTAATCGAAGAACTCATCGATTGGCAGCGCTACCGGGATGACCCCATGTTCATTCTCACCTTCCCGCAAAAGGACATGCTGCTGCCCGAGCACTTCGAACAGGTAGCTTCGGCTTTAAAAAAAGGCGTGGACAGGGAGACCTTAAACCGGACGATCTACCAGATCAGGCAGCAACTCAATCCGCATCCGGATGGGCAAATGGAGCACAACGTGCCTGAACTGCACGGCATGAAATTACCGGGCATGCAACACAAATACCGTGAAACCGTGCTCTTTTTCCCCAGTAGCGGGCAGACTTGCCACGCATACTGCACTTTTTGCTTCCGGTGGCCTCAATTTGTAGGCATAGACGAATGGAAATTTGCCATGCGCGAAACGGAGATGTTGGTCAATTACCTGGAAGAAAACCGGGAGGTAACCGATGTGCTGTTCACAGGTGGAGACCCCCTGATCATGAAAGCGAAAAAACTCGCCGCTCATATCGATCCCTTGCTGGAGGCAGATCTCCCCAACCTGCAAACCATCAGGATAGGCACCAAGGCCTTGGGCTACTGGCCGTACAAGTTTCTCAATGGGGAAGACGGCGACGAACTCATGCGCCTTTTTGAGAGGATCGTCAAAAGCGGGATCAACCTGGCTATCATGGCGCATTTCAACCACCCGGTTGAACTTTCGACCCCGGCTGTACAGCAAGCGATCAGGAGGGTAAGAGCTACCGGGGCGCAAATCCGCACGCAGTCTCCCCTGCTCAGGCACATCAATGACGACCCCGGCATATGGGCGGAAATGTGGCGTGAGCAGGTCAACCACAACTGCATCCCCTACTACATGTTTATTGCGCGCGATACCGGTGCGCAGCACTATTTCGCCGTTCCCATAGTGAGGGCATGGGAGATATTCCGGGAGGCATATCAACAGGTAAGCGGCGTTTGCCGCACGGTCAGGGGGCCGAGCATGTCCTGCAACCCCGGCAAAGTACAAATCCTGGGCACGACCGAAATCCCCACCAATACGGGCTTTGAAAAAGTACTCGCCTTGCGTTTTTTGCAAGGTCGCAACCCAGACTGGATCGCCAGGCCCTTCTTTGCCGAGTATGACGAAGACGCTATTTGGTTGGATGAACTCAAACCTGCCTTCGGCGAGGAAAAATTCTTTTTTGAAGAAGAGATGGCGGATGTATTCGGCGATTGAACTTTCCGGCAACAATACCCGCCGGGCCGGCGTTTTTCCTGGGGTATCTATCTCCGTAGGGTTATGAAAATTAAAATTTTCCTTTTTGCCGTTATTGCTATTTCCCTGGTTTCAGCCTGCAATTTCACGCAAAAGGTACGCGACGGCCGAAGCGCCTTCGAACGCATGCAATACGCAGTAGCCGTGCCCTTGTTGGAAAAAGAATTCAACAAGAGCAAAAGCCGGGTAGAAAAAGGCAAACTCGCTTTCCTCATTGGGGAGTCTTACAAACGGCTCAACAAAAGCTCCCAGACCATCCGCTGGTACCAAATCGCCTACGACAACCAGTACGGGGTGGATGCCTTGCGCGAAATGGCCTTCGCCCTCAAACGCGCCGAGCGCTACGATGATGCTATCCGGGCTTTTAAAGACCTCGGCATAGAAATCGGCAGCCCCTACGAATACCGCCGCGAAGTGAACGCTTGTGAAATCGCCGCCGGCTGGAAGCAATCTTCCCCATCGGCGGAGTACAGTGCGCATCTGATGGACTTCAGCAGCCGCTATGCCGATTATGCTCCCATGCCTTTCAAAAACGGCCTGGTCGTATTCACTTCTGACCGAACCGGCGGCACTGCCGATGATATCTACGCATGGACCGGCAATACGTTTTCCGACCTCTACCTCGCCGATCCCCAAACCAACTCTGTATCCCTTTTCGATCCGGCCATCAATTCCCGGGACAACGAGGGCACGGCCACTTTTAATGCTGACTTCACCGAGATCATTTTCTCCCGGTGCTCGGGCGGCAAAAAAGAGGATGCCTACTGCAAACTCATGTCCAGTGATTTTCGCAATGGCGCATGGAGCAGCCCCCGTGTGCTGAATTTTATACAGGACAAGGTCAACTATGTGCATCCGAGTCTTTCCCCTGACGGCAAAACATTGTATTTCACCTCAAACCATCCCGACGGCTGGGGAGGATATGACATCTATATTTCCGAACGCAAAAACGCCGAATGGAGCGAACCGGCACTGTTGGGCAGGTCCATCAACACCACCGGCGATGAAAAATTTCCATTTATCGATAACGACACGCTGTATTTTGCATCCGATTACCATCCCGGGATGGGCGGCCTTGATATTTTTCGCAGCTATAAGATGCCCAACGGCTCCTGGTCGCCGCCATACAACCTCAAGCCGCCGGTCAATTCAGGCGGCGACGACTTTGGGTTTGTACCGGTTCAGCGCTTCCCCGAAGGTTCCGATATACTCGAAACCGGCTATTTCACCTCTACTCGCGAAGCCGGATTCGGCAATGACGATATATACCGCTATGAAAAACGCCTGCCGCCGCCGCTGCCCCCAGCCTCTGTGGACACCCCTCGGGTAGCCGGGGATATCAAAATGATACTCGATGTGTTTGTCCTGGAAAAGATATTCGAAAATCCCTCCGACCCCAACAGCAGAGTCCTCGGTAGAAAGCCATTGGTGGGCGCACAAGCCGATATGCGTGCCGACAAGGAAAATAAAAAATGGACCATCGACGAGGAAGGGTTCTTTTCAATTGAGCTTGGCGATAATGAGGATTATGTCTTTCTCGCATCCAAAGACGGTTACCTCAACAATGCTGCGTCCTTCAGTACAAAAGGCATAGGCAAAGACCCATCCGTTCCGGAAATGAGATTCGAACTCGAGATTGTACTCGACCGCATTTTCATCGACCGGGAAATTCGCTTGGAGAATATCTACTACGATTTCGATCGCTGGGAAATCCGCGATGATGCCAAGCCGGCCTTGGATAAATTGGTCCGTTTGCTCCTGATCAATCCATCTATCCGCATCCAACTGGGGTCTCATACCGACTGCCGGGGCAACGACCGCTACAACCTTGACCTTTCGCAGAAAAGAGCGCAATCCGCCGTGGATTATCTCATCGACAAAGGCATCGCCGCCGACCGCCTTACTGCATACGGTTTTGGGGAGTCATCCCCGGAGGCGAATTGCATCTGCGCGAGGTGTTCCGAAGAGGAGCACCAACGAAACAGGCGCACTACTTTCAAGATATTAGATTGATAAGGCAAATGGACGGGGTCATTCGTCATCGCTTTCTTTGCGCGTTTTGATGAGGTTCTGCTTGCCGTCTTCGCCAAACAACTCCCGCGACTTTTTATTGTAGGCATGGGCGGCCTCTTCAGGGGTGGCAAACATGCCGAGGTGCACCGATTTGCGGTTAATGGAAATGACCGCCCGGTAGCGGTTGTTTTCTTTATATACTCCTGTGTAGCCCATATGACCGCTGGTTTTGCGCTTGCGACTGGCTACAGAACGGGAACGGTAAAGCAGGTTTTCGAGCCGGCAATCCAGCTTGTTGCCGTTCCGGGCGCCTACAAGATTGCGCTCAGGCGTTTTTGTGTGAAACAGGTATTTCTCCGCTACCAACTTGTGAAGGTAAATGGTCTCCGTTTTAAAACGGCCATCGGCCTTTTTCCAGGTTTTCTGGAAAACTGCACAACCACTGGAGTGCTTGCGCAAATTGTGGATGAAGTCGATTTTTGAAAGGTACGGATCGTTGATCAACCACTCATAAACGTGGTCGTCGAGAAGGACTTCCCCTTCGGCGTTTTTCAGTTTTACTTTGTAGAGCACGACATCCCAGTTTTATTAGCCAAAACGACAGACCGGGTTTGTAAAAGTGGGATTTATCGGAAATAATAGAGGGATTATGAGATAATGGCCAAACCCATGCCCGCGGAGTGATGCAAAGTTAGCATTTAATTAGGGGAATTTTTTCGGTTTTCTTATTTACTGTACAATTTTTCTCGCCCCGTTAAAACTTTTCGCCGCCTGAAGCCTTCAAAAGAAGGTTTTACAATACGTTTACACATTCCATGACCCTGGACGAACGCTACATGCGACGCTGCTTCGACCTGGCCCATTGCGGTGCGGGGCACACTTCTCCCAATCCCATGGTGGGGGCTGTACTGGTATATGAAGACCGCATCATCGGCGAGGGATTTCACGCGCGCTACGGCGCGCCTCACGCCGAAGTGAATGCCGTGGCTTCCGTACCCGGGCATCTGCGGCATCTCATCCCGCAATCCACGCTTTACGTTTCTTTAGAACCCTGCTGTATCACTGGAAGAACCGGCCCCTGCACCAGTCTCATCCTCGGGCAAGGCATTAAACAGGTGGTTGTCTCTTGCCTCGATCTCACTCCGGGGGTGGCCGGTCGAGGCATAGAGATACTGCGTGCAGCCGGCGTGGAGGTCAGATTGGGTGTACTAGAAGCGCAAGGGAAATATCTGAGCCGCGTACGCAACCATTTCGTCAGCCGCCAATTGCCCTTTGTCACGCTCAAATATGCCGTTACGCCCACCGGGCTGTTTGCTCCTTCAGATGGCAGGCAGGCCTGGATCAGCGGCCCGCTCACCCGGAGGTTCACCCACCGCCTGCGCAGCGAGGCAGACGCCATTCTCGTAGGCACAGAAACTGCACTTATCGACGATCCGCAGTTGGATAATCGCTATTACTACGGCCCAAGCCCCCTGCGCATTGTGCTGGACCGGCATCTCCGCCTGCCGGCGCATGCAGCCCGCCCCGGCTCTATTGTTGTCAATGAACAAAAGAATGAGCCGGCCTCGGCCGGCAGCGCAGAGTTCCTGCGCATGGCATTTGGCGAGGGATTCATCCGGCGTCTGCTCGACGAATTGTACCGGCGCAAGATCAGTTCCCTGCTCGTAGAGGGCGGCGCCCGGCTCATTCAGTCGTTTTACGATTGCGGCTTGTGGCAGGAAGCCTGGGTCATCACAGGTTGCAATGACTTCCCCGAGGGCATAACCGCCCCCCATTGCCCCGGGATATGCAGGCGCAAATTCCGGATTGCTGAAGATGAGATAAGGCTGTATCGCCATCCCGGTTTTGACGGGGGGCTGTTAAACTTCATTTAAAGTACCCGGCAAGCACCACACACTAGGAGTGTTTTTTGTTCCCGTAGTGATATTTTTGCCAAAAATTAATAAGCTGCTATGAGTAAGCATTCCCTCCGGCTCCTTTTGCTGTGCGCCCTGATGTGGCCTGCGCTTGGCGGCCTCGCCCAGCAAATGCATTGGTACTCCTGGAACGAGGGCTCGGCCAAGGCGGTCAAAGAGAACAAAAAAATACTCCTTTACGTATATACCTCCACCTGCGGCTGGTGCCGGAAAATGGAAAGCGAAACCTTTCAGAACGACAAAGTCGCAGAGTTGGTAAACGCGAATTTTGTACCGGTAAAACTCAATGCAGCGGAAAATTCCGATCTCGAGTACAAGGGCAAAACTTACCGTTTTGCCTACAACGGAACGAGGGGTTACAATTCCTTAGTCACCGAAATGCTGGATGGTCGCATGAGTTTTCCTTCCATCGTGTTTCTGGATGAAGCCCAGCAAACTTTGCAATCGATAGCAGGATATAAGCCCGTGGAGGAGTTCCTGCCCATTGCAGCTTACTATGGCAAGGATTATTATAAGACTATACCCTGGTCGGCTTTCCAGAAGAAATACGCGGCGGGACAGTGAAGGCCTCATCGACCTAAATGCACCAGCAATACGCTCACGTCTGCCGGTGTAACGCCGCTGATGCGACCAGCCTGCCCAATGGTACGGGGCTTGATGCGGGAAAGTTTTTCCCGGGCTTCCTTGCTCAATGAGGCCAGTTGCGAATAATCAAAGTTTTCCATCAGGCGAACTTCTTCCAGCCGGTTCATTTTCTCCACCATTTCCTGCTCCTTGTGGATGTAGCCTTCGTATTTCATATTGATCTCGGCCAGCTCCACACATTCCGCATCGAAGGGAGAGAGAAAATCCTTCAGGGTGGGCAGGGCCTGCCGAAGGCCGTCAATGCTCACACCGGGGCGCAACAACACCTGATGTAGTTTTACTTTTTGGCGGATAGCAGCGCTGTCCAGAATGGCGAGGTACCCGTTGATGTCCTCCGGCCCGATACTGGTTTCTCTGAAAAAGCGCTCAATTTTCTCTGCTGCGGCTTCTTTGCGGCGCACGCACTCCATGCGCGTATCCATATCGCGCATACCCAAGCGGTGTGCAAGTGGCGTAAGGCGAAGATCGGCGTTGTCCTGCCGCAGCAGAATGCGGTATTCCGCGCGCGAAGTGAACATGCGGTACGGTTCCTTGGTGCCTTTGTTGATGAGATCATCGACCAGTACGCCGATGTAGGCATCCGAGCGCTTGAGTATGAAAGGCCCGGCCTCGTTCAGGTTGAGATGGGCGTTAATTCCTGCTATCAGACCCTGGCCGGCAGCTTCTTCGTAGCCCGTGGTGCCGTTGATCTGCCCGGCAAAGAAGAGATTTGCAACCAAGTGGGTTTCCAGTGTAGGCCTGAGTTGGGTAGGAGGAAAAAAATCGTATTCAATAGCGTAGCCGGGCCTGAACATCCGGGCGTTTTCAAAACCGGGGATGAGCCGGAGAGCTTTGTATTGGACGTCCTCCGGCAGGGAAGAAGAAAATCCGTTGACGTAAATTTCACAGGTATCTCTTCCTTCCGGTTCCACAAAAAGCTGGTGCCGGTCTTTGTCGGCAAAACGGTCGATCTTGTCTTCAATGGAAGGGCAATACCTCGGCCCCAGGCCCTGGATGCGGCCGGTAAACATAGGCGACTTTTCAAAGCCCTCGCGCAGTACCCCGTGTACTTTTTCGTTGGTGTAGGTGATGTGGCAGGGTAGCTGTTGTTCCAAGTTCGGCGTATCGGTGTAGGAGAACCTGCCGGGAACATCGTCTCCGGGCTGCACTTCCATGCGGCTGTAGTCTAAGCTGCGGCCGTCCAAACGGGGAGGCGTGCCCGTTTTCATTCTCCCTGCTTCAAAGCCCAGGCTGATGAGTTGCTCGGTTATGCCGCGCGCAGCGCTCTCACCGGCCCTGCCCCCGCCGAACTGCTTTTCGCCGATGTGAATGATGCCGTTGAGAAAAGTGCCGTTGGTGAGTATGACGGCGCGCCCGGGAATTTCCAGCCCCATGCCGGTGCGCACGCCGCACACCCGGCCTTCTTTTACCAGGATGCCGCTGACCATTTCCTGCCAGAAGTCGATGTTGGGATGCGCTTCGAGCATCTGCCGCCACTTGCGGGCAAAAAGCATGCGGTCGCTCTGAGCGCGGGGGCTCCACATAGCGGGTCCTTTAGACCGGTTGAGCATGCGGAACTGCACCATGGTGTGGTCTGTCACAATACCGGAATACCCGCCCAGCGCGTCTATTTCGCGCACGATCTGGCCCTTGGCAACGCCGCCCATGGCAGGGTTGCACGACATCTGGGCTATGGTCTGCATGTTCATAGTGGCGAGCAGCACCTTAGAGCCGAGGTTGGCCGCTGCAACCGCCGCTTCACAGCCGGCATGGCCGGCGCCCACTACTATGACATCGTATTGCGGGAACATCAATCGAAATTTTGCAAACAGCTAACAGCACAGGAAGGAAAGATGTTCCCGCGGCGTGCTGGGTCGCCGCGGGATACGACTCTTTTATTGGTCGGCAAAGGCAGTCCTGATCCTTGCCGCAATACCGGCGAGTTCCTCCCCGGTGAGAGAAAGCGGCTGACGCGCGAAGCTCAGGTCTCCGATGTTGTTGATCGGAACGAGATGAATGTGGGCATGGGGCACCTCCAAGCCGATGACGGCAACGCCAATGCGTTTGCATGGCACGCATGATTGTACAGCCCTGGCCACCTTTTTGGCAAAAACCATCATGCCGGCGAGCAAATCATTTTCAATGTCGAAAATATAATCGATCTCCTGCTTGGGAATGACCAAGGTGTGCCCTTCTGCGAGCGGCCTTACGTCGAGGAAAGCCAAATAGTCTTCCGTTTCGGCTATTTTGTGGCAGGGAATCTCCCCGGCCGCGATGCGGGAAAAGATACTCGGCATGTTTAGTCTATTGAAATATTAACGACTTCGAATTCCATGTTTCCCCGTGGAGTTTCCACCACGGCAATATCGCCGATGGTTTTGCCTAAGAGCCCCTGGCCCATAGGCGAGCTTACGGATACGCGGCCTGACTTGAGGTCAGCCTCGGATTCAGAGACGAGCTTGTACGACATCTCCTTGCGCGTCTTGAGGTTGCGTATGGTAACGTTCGACAACACAGTAACTTTGGACTCATCCAGGTGGGAGCCATCCAGGATGCGGGCATTGGCTAAGGCTTTTTCCAATTCATTGATGCGCAGTTCCAGCATGCCCTGGGCATCCTTGGCTGCATCATATTCTGCATTTTCCGATAAGTCGCCTTTTTCCCGGGCTTCCGCTATTGCGCGCGCAGCTTCGTCGCGGCCCCTTGACTTGAGGTCTTCCATTTCTGCTTTTAGCCTTTCATATCCTTCTTTGGTCAAATAATTGAAAGCTGCCATTTCGATAAATTTTAATCGGTCTGAAAAGTAATGTGCCCATACCCGGCGAAAAATGGTTTGTAAAAAATATAAACCGTTTTTCGTCGCGATGACGGATAGACGGCGGTCGCCAAAACAAAATTCGCAAGCCACCGGCTATTGAGCATAAAATAAATAAGACAAGAACGCTCCCGCACTTGTACGGGAGCGTCCTTGTCTAAAAGAAAATTCGATCTGCAAAGATAAGCATTCTCCGCCAAACAGGCAAGCGGGCAAGCCTTGTTTTTTGGAACGGCCTGTTAAATGCTCAAACGGATACCTATGTTGTGAGTGCCGTTATAGATATTTGTCTGGCGCCAGGCATAGTCTATGCCGAGCCTCGTTTTCTTATTCTCCTTGCTCAAAGGCAACTCCAGGGAAGCTCCGGCTGCAGGGCCGGAATACAGCGGCGCAGCTTCCGGATTGCTGGAACCGAAATCGTAGCGATATCCGCCGCGAAGCATGAGAATATTGCTGAATGCGTACTCCAAGCCGCCGCCGATCATATCTTCTGAAAAAGAATTGGCTGTGAAGTTACCAATGGCAGTAATGCGGTTCTTTTCACCCAGGATAAAATCGTACGACATGCCGATGTTGAGCATGGAGGGCAACTCGAAGCTGGCCGAACGCTGGTCGAAGGTCAATTCATAGGTGCCGCGGCCCGGGCGAGGCCCGGAAATAGACAAACCTTCTCCGCCGAAGCTCATCCTGGAGCCTACGTTCCGCAATGAGATACCGAATTTGAAGTTGTCCTGTTCGCCGGTCACGTATTGCACGCCTGCATCAATGGCAAACCCGAATGCGCTCACGTCGGCAAGCGATTCGGAAATACCGCGGATCAAAACGCCCACAGACACCTTGTTCTCGAAGGTATGGGCGTAGCCAAACCCGATATTGAATATCGAAGGAGAGTAAGTGGCCCCCGTGCCTTCGGGTTGTTCCGTAGTCGTTACGGGGATGTCGCCAAGGCTTAAAGCCATAAGGCTCAGACCAAATGCGCCGCTTTTTCCCACGCGTTGCGAAACGCCGAATGCGTTCATGCGAATATCGGTACCCCGGAGGTAATCCGCATTGCCCACGGCCACTTCCGTTTTGTTGATACGCGACAGACCGGCCACGTTTATCCAGTTGGCTTCCACGCCTTGTACATTGGCTGTGGTCATGGTGTGCAGACCCGCGCTGCGCGCCCAGGGGTTCATCAGCAATTCATATGCGCCGGCTTCTCCCTGGCGATCCGGGTTACCCCCAAGGGCAGTGCCAGTGCAAACCCCGAGCGCAATTATGGTGTAAATTATTTTTTTCATACCAATGTGTTGAGAAGTTGAATGGACGGGAGCCGGTTATGCCGGCTGCGGCGATAGCCGGCTCCCGATGGTGAAAAGATCAGAGACCCGAGGGGTCGAACTTGCGGTTGACGCCGAACCACTTGAGCGTGCGTTCTCCCAATCCGGGCGCTTTCACGTGGATGAGATATACGCCGCTGGAAACGGGTATGCCCTTGGCATTTTTGAGGTCCCATTCCAGGTTGGGCAGTATCTGTTTGCGTTCTAATGCCCTGTTGGTACCCGGAGGCACTTCGCCTACTTCATCGCGATCGTACTGGCGGATGAATTTGCCATCTAAAGAGTAGATGGTCACCACGCATTGGGCCGGAAGGTTGGTGATCTTGATGATGTTGGTGAACTGCGATGTTTCGTAGTCCGAGAACCCGTAATATGGGTTGGGCACCACATTGATCATATCCAATGCGCTTTCCACACCGACCACGTCCAGCGGTTCGGATTGTTTGCCTTTCAGGCTGAAGCGATAGGCCGGGTGGTAGTTGTTTACGGCTGTGCCGGTGCGCGGCATTACCACGCGCGGGTTGGCGTTGTTGATGACGCGCTCCGTTTCTACCTTGTAGGGAGCGCGCACCCGCAGTTTGACAATGACGTCATCCGGAATGAGGCCGTCTGCATAGGAGCGGAAAGGCGCCTCCGGCGTGGTCATGATCATACCGGTCCAGGTGATCTGATTGGCAGCAGCCACTTTGTTGAGCACGGGAGCTCCCGCCCTCAGGCGCCGTTCAAAGAAATCGCCTTTGTCGTATGGCGTGCGCGTCACATACACGAAGTGCTGGCCGCCCATATAGTACTGTATGATGTCCGGAAATTCAGCAGGGAAAATCTTCATCTGTGAAGTGGGATTGAACATCATATCGCCTCCCCGGGCGCCTTCATTGTTGAATACTTCAGGGGTCGCCGACCAAAGCACGTTGTTGGGATTGTAGGCAGAGTTTTCCCCGAAGAATACGTTGAGGCGCTGCCCGGTTTCCACGTCAATGGCGTAGCCGGGGAACCAACCCATGCCGAGCCGCGGGTCGGTCGGGCTTATGGTGCCTACCACAGGCTTACCGGAAGCAGTAGCATCCTTGAGCACGGACGAGTCGGCCCGCATGTCGAAATTGCGGCGGTTGCCCACGGGGTCGAGGCCGGCGTTCCTGAAGAATGGGCTACCGGTTTCCACTACCACGCAGCGGCTCCAAAGCCCTTTGTCGGAGGTAAATACCACATCCACGTTGTTGAGGAAGGCCAAAGAAGACTGCGTGCGCACGATCTTCATCCCCGGGTTGTCAAACCAGGAAGGCGAAACAAAGGGATCAGTGGAAATTTCTTCTTCACGCCCCGACCAGGTGGCGAGGAAAAACGGCACGAAGTACCCCGGGCCGTTTCGGGTGAAAGCCCGTTCCGGGTCGAAAATCTCATCCACTCCGCCTTCGTCTGTACGCACAAAGTTGAAAATGACCTGGTCGAAAAAGTTGCCCGGAGCAGGTATGAAACCGTCGGAAATCCCGTTAAGCCAGCGCTGCGGCGCGGCGCTGCGGTATTCTTCCTCATAGCCGATTACACCGTTGGTCATATCCGTTTTGGCGCCCGGCAGGTCCGTCTGACCGATGGTAACAGTGATGCCGAGTGATTTGATGATCTGCTCGTTGAGTTTTTCAATGGTAGTTTCGGAGGCGATGATGGGTTCGCCGGGCAGGTCGAGGCGACGCAAGGTCCAGCGGGCATCGGTAGCGAGTGAGTTGTCATTCATGTTGCCGTCGATGAATCGGAGTTCGAAATCGCCGTCTTTCACTTCAAGCGGATTGAAGACCTTCACTTCGATGGGGCCGCGGCCGGCGCGGTAAAGAATCTCGCCCTGGAATGCACCTAATTGAGCATCGTTGCGCACATCCGTTTCAATGAGCGTGCGGGCTTCATCAGAGATGTCGAGGAAGTTTTCGCCGGTGCCGGCGCCATCTACGCGAGTGATGACGGCGCCCTCGCCGAATTGAGCGTTGAGCCGGCGGTCGGTGATAGGCCTGGGTACTGCGGTGTAAGGCAAGCCGTCGCCGTTAGGGCCGATGTTGCGGCGGCCTTCACAATAGGGAGAGCGCTGGCCGAGTACCTCAACCGGGTCGAAGGGCAGATACTCGTTGTGGGCGTATGCGACGGCGATGAAATAGTAAATCTTGTGATTGATAAGCCTGCGGTCGCCGGAAGCAAACTGGTCTTCCGTGACGCGGAAAGTATGCCGGATACCCTGATTGGCGCCGTCCACCTGGAGTTCGGGCACATAATACTCCTCCTCAGTGGGCGTATCCAAAGCGTCGCTCAGGGTTTTCCAGTTGAAGATGCGATTGATGCCGTTTCTGATATCAACCTGGAAAATAAGGCGTACTTTGGTGGGGTCCTCCACCGTATTGGCATCCAATTTCACTTCCGGCCCGGAAACCTGGAAGAGTTTGTATCCTTCAAAAACAAAGAGGGAATCTTCAAATTCCTGCGGGATACCCAATCCGCGGGCTGCATAGCCCTCACCGGCATTATTGGAAAGAGGATCATTGGTGAAGATCACGACAAGTTCGCGGTCCAATTCTACGAAATCAACATCCGGCGCATCGGGACAATCAGGCAATTCGAAGCAATTGTCAAAGAGGTCCTGGGCGATGTCGTCCGCTTCCTGCAACTTTTTGATGCTGGGGCACGGATACCGCTGATTCGGCACCCATACTACCCCGATAATGAGTTCATTGATAGCGCCGGGCTTGAGTCTGAACGGACCGGATGCCTGGATGGTGCGGCGGTCACCGGGAGGCAGGTTTTGAGAGCACATGCTCCAGCCGGTGGGGTTGTCGGGAGCTTCTGTGAATGCATATTTAATAGGCGCGCCGGAAGTTTGATAGGCATCTCCGCCATATCTGAACGGCGAGCCGTCGCGCCAGGACCCCGTGAGGTAGTCGTAGTATTCCTGCGCGTTGTTGGGATCGGCCATTCCCGGTAGCGGCGTGGGGGTTCCGGTTCCGTTGAGGTAGTATGTAAATGAAGACATCCCGATCTCAATGGAATCGGTGATCATGCCTGCTTCATCCTCGATGTACCGCTGTGGACCCCGGAAATAATCGATACCGAGAATGGGTATGTTTTCGCAGTAGGTATTGACACCATCAGGGCATGTACAGCCGGTTTGGCCGTCCACAGCATCGATGTTGTACACATAAGCCAAGCTCCGGGAAGTATCGCAGCCCACGTAATCGTCGGTATAGCATCCGAGGTCCGGGTCGGACCACATGGCGAAGAAGGTGCTGTCGATGTCCTCAATGGCGCGGTTGATGAGTTTATAGCGCTGGAAGGTCATGTCGTTGAGTTCGTCATTGGTGGCATAGGCAAA